>JAEDFV010000022.1 GCA_016297845.1 Clostridia bacterium | reverse complement strand
AGTTGGTTAGAACGCCAGCCTGTCACGCTGGAGGTCGTGGGTTCGAGCCCCATCCGAGTCGCCAATTTGCCTCGATAGCTCAGTCGGTAGAGCAAGGGACTGAAAATCCCTGTGTCGGTGGTTCGATTCCGCCTCGAGGCACCAAGCATCGAGAAGGAAGAGAACAAAATCTCCTGAAAGGGAGAGTCCCATTCCGCCTCGAGGCATCAAGCATCGAGCGGAAGGATTTGGCTCGAAGCAATTTTGGTTGGGTTGTAGAGTGGTCAAATACATCAGACTGTAAATCTGACGCCTCCGGCTTCGATGGTTCGAATCCATCCCCAACCACCATATGCTGGTGTGGCTCAATGGCAGAGCAGCTGATTTGTAATCAGCAGGTTGTTGGTTCGACTCCAATCACCAGCTCCATAAGGTAGACATAACAAATAAGTTGTGTCTACTTTTTTTTTTGCAAATTTTTGATGTCGAAATAATAAACCTTTGTACATATTTTTATTTTTCTTAAAAAATGACATTTTCACATAAAAAGAACGACCTTTTAATCGTTCTTTTAAACATGCATTATTTTTCTTATTAAAAAAAGTTTATTCCAAAATTTCAATTTTTCCTTTACTGCCATCAATCTTTATTTTTTCTGATTTGATTATTTTATTAAAAACTTCTTTGTTTACGCCAACAACACAAGGTATATTTAATTCCCTTGATATGATTGCCGTATGGCATAAGTATCCCCCGAACAATGTTACAATGCCTTTTGATTTTAAAATAATTGGCAACCAATTTGGGTCTGTTGCATAAGTAACCAAAATTTTATTACTAATGCTATTATTTTCATTATTGTTTTCCATTTGGGCTGGAGATTCTAAAAATAACACTTCACCGTCAATTATTCCACTGCTTGCACCCAAACCTTCTTCAGTAGTTATTTTGGTTTTAATAACTGTTGTAACTGGTCTACACTGAAGCATTGTTGTTTTATTGTCTTTAATACAAAATTCAAAATCACAAGGAAAACCAATCTCTTTTTGTAAATTAACAAAAAAGCATGCCAGTTTATCTTTTTCACTAAAATTGTGGGTTGTCGGAACAATTTTACCGCTGACCAAGTTTTCACCTACGCCATTTACTAATTCATAAATTCCGCTATTAATAGAATTGCTCAACCAAACACCTGCTTTATCTGGATTTATGTATTCCTGTATAATAACATTCATGTTAGGTTCTGAAATTTTTATTGATTTAAGATATTCTTTAACTTTACTATTATTTTTTGAGTTAAAAACTTTTTGTATTTTATCAAATACCAAATCTTTTGGTACATCTAAAAATGAATCAAACATGCCTGCAAAAGAGTGTTTACTGCCATCTTCACAATCAGCTGAACTTCTTACTGCATATGTGGTTGAATTATTTAAAAAATCAAGTTTAATATTTTTTGTTGCATAAGATATCAAATATGTTTTAGGTATTTGGGAATAACAATTCAGTATTGCTAAGCCATAACCTTTTCCTCCAACAAAACATTTAAATTCATTAAGAAAACCAATTAAGTAATATTTGCTTAATAAATCTATATCTATATAAGGCAAATTAAACATTTTGTATAATTCGAATTTTTTTCGTATGGTTGTTTTAACATTTATATTTTTTAAATATTTATCATAAACATCTTCTTCTATTAAATACATCTTTAACTTTGTATCAAAAATTTGTTTACTATATATGTTTTGTTCGTCTTGCCAATGTTTCAATACAATATATTTATTAATTTCATCATCATTATATTTTTTAAAATCACAAAGAATTGTATTTGTAAGTTTGCTAGGATTATCTTTATCTATTTGTTGAATTTTTGAATATCCATACTTTTCTATTAAATTTTTATAAGTATTTTCGCTAATGATTGACAATTCATCAATTTGCTCGATTATCCCAAAATATCTCTCTATTTTTAGTAAATATTCATATTTTGCAATTAAATCATTAGTGATATTATATTCATTTATGTATTTATTTGCAACAATTCTAATGGCCTTAAATATTTCATTTAAATTATCACTAGAGTCATCTTTTTCTAATTTGTTAAAAATACTTAAAACAAACTTACAAAACTCTTCATCATGAACACTTTCGAGAAGAATCCTATCTTTCCATGTGGTTATATTTCCAACGCAATATTTATCTAAGTATGCTTTTAAATCAATTAAGTCATTAAAAATTTTTTCCATTTAATCTCCTATTATAATTTCATTTATATTTTATAAATAACATTTAATACCCTTATCAATCAGTATAATTTGTAAAAAAAACAAGAGTGGCAAAGCCTCTCTTGTAGAAATGATTTTTTATTTATTTTCCTCACAAACACAATGTGATTTTGAGGAATAAATAGAATCTACAGAATTTTCAACTACTACTAAGACTGGCTTTGTATACATTTTTTTAAGGGCTTCTACCATAATTCCTCCTTTTTGTTAGGATATCACAATATTTGTAAATTGCCAACACTTTATTATGTTTTGTTGTAATTTATTAAACAAATTTTAAGTATATTAACTAAGTTTTAATTATTTTTTCTTTTCTAAAAAAACACCTTTTTCGACATAAGGTGTTATTTTTTTGCGCTTGTATAATGTTAAACTTTTTATGGAGGAAGAAATGCAAATTAGAAATAGAATTTACAACAACACGTTATATATCGTTTTAAGTGGGGAGTTAGATGAGCACACTGCTCAAAGTGTGCGAATTTCGCTTGATGAATTATTTGATGAAAGTGGATTTAATCAAGTTATTATTGACCTTTCTGAACTTGACTTTATGGATTCAACTGGCATTGGAGTTTTGCTTGGAAGATATAAAAAATTAAAAAGTAAAAACACGCCTATATATATCTGTAATCCATCTACTCATGCAGAGAAAATTTTCAAGATGACAGGGCTATATGAAATTATGCCAAAGATTTCTTAAAGGAGAAGTTATGAACACAATAAATGAAATGACATTAAATTTTAAAGCGGTTTCTGAAAACGAAGCTTTTGCCAGAAGTTGTGTTGCTGCCTTTTGTTTGCAACTCAATCCAACGCTTGATGAAATTACGGATATTAAAACTGCTGTGAGTGAAGCAGTTACAAACTGTGTTGTTCACGCATATCCTAAAGAAAAGGGTGATGTTTCTATAAATGTGAAATTAACGCAAGACACTGCAATAATTTCAGTTTCAGATTACGGAGTTGGAATTTCAAATTTTGCAAAAGCACGACAACCTTTCTTTACAACAAAACCTGATGATGAACGCAGTGGCATGGGGTTTACTGTGATGGAGAGTTTTATGGACAAGGTTTATTTGCTAAAGAACAGCGAAAAAGGTGTAACAGTACTTATGGAAAAGAAATTTGGAGAGTCGGAGAAAGAAGTTGTAGGTGGCTAAGATGCTTGACCACGAAACAACAATTAATTTAATATTAAGAGCCCAGAAAGGTGATCAAAATGCAAAAAACACTCTTGTCTGTGAAAACTCTCCTTTGATAAAAAGTATAATAAAACGTTTTATTGGAAAAGGAATTGAATATGATGATTTATTTCAACTTGGCGCTATGGGATTTGTAAAAGCAATTAACAATTTTGATGTTTCTTTCAACGTTAAATTTTCGACTTATGTAGTTCCAATGATAATAGGAGAAGTAAAACGATTCATGCGTGATGACGGCGCAATTAAGGTTTCAAGAACAATAAAAACGTTTAATCTTCAAATTAATAAATTTATAGAAGGCTATTTGAAAGAAAATGGGGTCAAACCGTCGATTGAAACTATTGCAAAGAAATTTGATGTTTCAAGTCAAGAAGTTGTTTTTGTTATGGATTCTGCACGAATGCCAATTTCATTATATACGCCATTTGAAGATGATGAAGAAAAAAGTTTGCTTGTTGTCGACAGATTTGTACAAAACACCCAGACTGATGAGATGTTTGACAATATGTTTTTGTGTGACGTGATGAAAAAGTTGGAAAAACGTGATAAAAAAATTATTTTACTTAGATATTTTCGTGATAAAACTCAAAGTGAAATTGCAAAAGAACTTGGAATTTCGCAAGTTCAAGTTTCCAGACTAGAAACAAAAATTTTAGAAAAAATTAGGTCAAAACTTGCAAAGTAAATCATTTGCAAGTTTTTTATTTGAGTCATTAATAATCTTTTAAATATTATTTGACATTTTTAACATAAAATGTTTAACTATTTCACAGGAGAAAATATGAACGAAACAATTTTGACAGGAATTAAACCTACGGGGAAATTACATATAGGAAATTATTTTGGGGC
Organism: Clostridia bacterium; assembly: GCA_016297845.1. Taxonomy (GTDB): domain Bacteria; phylum Bacillota; class Clostridia; order Christensenellales; family UBA1242; genus UMGS687. Next base: position 3,353 of record JAEDFV010000022.1, on the reverse strand, counting down.
AATTAAACCAGCGCTTGAACTCGCAAAAGAAAGACAAGGTTCAACTATGTTTTTCATTGCCGATTATCACGCTTTAAATTTTTTGAAAGACAGAGAAAAATTTAAAGAATATACATATGATGTTGCAGCGACATGGCTTGCATGCGGACTTGATGATGAGAATCTTGTTTTTTATCGTCAATCAGATGTGCCTGAAATTTTTGAACTTAACTGGATTTTGTCGAATATTACTCCAAAGGGTCTTATGAATAGAGCACATGCATACAAGGCGATTGTTGAAAACAATTTGAGTGAAGGAAAAGAATCCGATGACGGAGTTAATATGGGACTTTACAATTATCCTATTTTGATGACGGCTGACATATTGGCAATGAATTCAACTTATGTTCCTGTTGGAGATGACCAAAAACAACACGTTGAAATTGCACGTGAAATTGCAAGGATTTTTAATAATACTTATGGCGAAACGTTTATTCTTCCAAAAGAAATTATAAGTAAAAATGTCGGGACAATTCCTGGACTTGATGGAAGAAAAATGAGTAAAAGTTACAATAACACAATAACACTCTTTTGTGATGAACAAGAACTTAAAAAGAAAATTAACAGAATTGTAACTGACAGTTCCCTTCCAGATGAACCTAAATCTACCGATTGTTATATCTTCAAAATTTACAGTTTATTTGCAAATAAGACTCAGATTGAGGAAATGACAAGAAAATTTGAAAGAGGAATTTCATGGGGTGAAGTTAAAAAAGAAACTTTTGAAGTTGCAAATTCTTATCTTAAAGACATGAGAGAAAAATACAACTATTATATTTCTCACCCAGAAATTATTGAAACTTTCCTTAAAAAGGGAGCAGTTTTGGCGCGCGAAAAAGCAAGTGAAGTTTTGAAAAAAGTTAGAGAAAATATAGGAAAAGTAAATTTTTAAATTTATTTTATAAAAAAATAAAGGGTTCTTGGATTTCATGTCGAATTAATATAATGACGATATATTTTTTTGAGGAAAGATGCAGAAAGGATATTTTCCACCTGAGTGGGTGAGCAAGCTTAAATCTAAATGTGACATTGTTCAAGTTATTTCATCTTATTTAACAGTAAACAAAAGAGGAAATGTTTATTGGGCACTTTGCCCTTTTCATCACGAAAAAACCCCTTCTTTTGCAATTCATGAAGATGAACAATTTTATCATTGCTTTGGTTGTGGCGAAGGTGGAGATGTAATTAAATTTGTACAAAACATGGAATCAATTACATATCGCCAAGCAATGGAAAAACTTGCAGAAAAAGTTGGGCTTGAACTTCCAGAAGAATATGATGGTGAAAAGATTGCAAAAGAAAAAAAAGAAAGAGATAATGTTCTATATGCATTAAATCTTGCAAAAGAAATTTATAAATCGAATTTATATAAAGAAACAGCAAAAAAAGCACAAGAATATGTTAAATCACGAAAATTTAAGAAAAGCGATTTAGACAATTTTAATATTGGATATGCGAACGGCAACACCGTTATTTATGAACTTCTTAAAAAAGGTGTTTCAGAAAACACTCTTATAAAGGCAGGCATTGCTGGACGAGACGAAAAAACAAAAAAACTGTATGATAAACTTTCAAATCGACTTATATTTCCTGTTTTAAATTCTTTTGGAGAATGTTTGGGGTTCAGCGGAAGAATTCTTGAAAAGGCGGATTATAAAGCGAAATATAAAAACACTGAGCAAACAATTGTCTTTGACAAGGGAGCATCGGTGTATGCAATTGACCTTTTAAAACAAGCAAAACGAAACGGGGAACTCAAAGACATAATTGTTGTTGAAGGTCAAATCGATGTTATAATGATGCATTCAAATGGATTCAAATCTGCTGTTGCTTCGATGGGAACGGCTTTCACAGAAAAGCATGCGGTCGCAATTCATAGATTTTCAGATGATGTAATTTTACTGTATGACGGCGATAGTGCTGGCGAAAAGGCAACACTTCGAACAATTGGGATTTTAGAGAAGGAAGGGTTGAATGTGAAAGTTGCAAAACTTCCAAAGGGACAAGACCCTGATGAATTTTTGAAATTTAATGGAGCAGAGAAAATGAAAAAACTGCTCGAAAATGCTGTTTCACCAGTTGAATATAAACTTAGACTTTTGGAAGAACAAAATGATATTTCGAGGTCAGATGGAAAAGCAAATTATCTTAAGCAGGCATTTGAAATTATTAATAAAATTGATACATTCAGCGAAAAAGATGTCTATCTAAAACTTATAAGCACGGCAACCTCAATTCCAATTGATATTCTGAGACGAGATTGTGCATCATCGAAAGTTGAAAAAAGAGATGAAAAAGAAAAAATAGAAAGTGTTTCAAACGAAGATGCGAATATTAAATCGATTAAATATGTTATTCAATCTATTTTGAAGGGAGAGAATTTTTCAAAAATTGATTTTGATATTAAAGAATATTTAGTTAATCCAATTCATATTTCAGTTTTAGAAAAATTCAAAGAGTATGGCTCTTTTGAAAAATTGATTGAGAATGCAACACCTGAAGAAAGGACATTTATCAATGATGTGATGGAGTATGAAAGCCCGGCAAAAGGAAAAGACTATTTGGATCAATGCGCGTGGAAAATTGTTGAGCAAACTTTGCGTATTAAACAACAAATTTTAAGTCAACAATATAAAGATGCTAAAGATTATGGTGAAAGAAAAGAAATTGCAGAAAAACTAAATAAAATAATTGTAAAACTAAGCCAAAGAAGAATATAGGAGTGAAAATGGACGAAAAGTTAGCTATTGAATTAAATAGATTTTTGGAAGTTGGTCGAAAAAAAGGCATGGTCAATGAAGAGGATATATATTTCCGCTTAATCAAACATGACGCAAGCAAAGACGACATAACTGAATTTATTGATAAAATTGAAAAAAACGGAATTAAGGTCATTCATTCAACTGAAGATGAAGACTTGAGCAAAGAAAACTTGGAAGATATGATTGTTCAAGTTAATGTTGATGACCCTGTTAAAATGTATCTTAAAGACATTGGGAAAGTGCCACTTTTGACAAGTGAAGAAGAAGTTGAACTTGCAAAAAGAATGATGGAAGGAGACAGTGCTGCAAGGGCAAAATTATCTGAATCAAATTTGCGTTTGGTTGTCAGCATAGCAAAGAGATATGTTTCACGTTCAAATATGCAATTTCTTGACCTTATCCAAGAAGGAAACATTGGCCTTTTGAAAGCGGTTGAAAAATTTGACCATACAAAAGGTTTCAGATTTTCAACTTATGCAACTTGGTGGATTAGACAATCTATAACAAGAGCAATCGCAGACCAAGCAAGAACGATAAGGGTTCCGGTTCACA
>JAEDFV010000010.1 GCA_016297845.1 Clostridia bacterium | reverse complement strand
GAAAGGGTGAAATTTTTTAACATTTTTATGGTCCATAGTTGACAATGGCACCTGCTGCAATGGAAACAATGATTTCAGTTTTTAAGGATACTAACACTAAACCTGAGGACTATGACCTTATTGTAACTGGCGACCTTGGAAAACTTGGAGTGGAAATACTGCTTGATTTGATGGAAACTCAAGGCTATAAACTGGGAAAAAATTATGGTGATTGTGGGCAAATGATGTTTTATTATGACCAAAATGTACTAATGGGAGGGTCAGGCTGTGGATGTTCTGCAACAATATTTAATTCATATATAGTCGAACGACTTAAAACTGGACAATTAAGAAATGTATTATACATTGCAACAGGTGCTTTGCTTTCTACAACTGCATGTCAACAGGGAGAAAGTATTCCTGGAATAGCACATGGAATTGTCATAAAAAGTGACCCGCCTTTTAAAGAAAAAACAGTTTCGCAAAATGAAAAGAAAAAAATAGAAAAAGAAATAAAAGAAAAATTAAAAATTGAGGAGAAGTAGACATGGAAACGTTTTTGACATATTTATATGTTTTTCTTATTGGTGGATTTGTTTGTATGCTTGGTCAAATTTTGGTCATAAGGACAAACATGACAAGTTCAAGAATACTTGTAAGTTTTGTTCTTCTTGGTGTCTTGCTTGAAGCAACAACAGCATATGATTACATTTATAGTGTTGCCAAGTCTGGTATTTCTGTGCCGATTGTTGGTTTTGGAGCGAGTCTTGCGAAAGGTGCTATTTCTGCAGTTAAAACTAAAGGAATTATAGGAATTTTTACTGGTGGGCTTGAAGCAACGGCAGGTGGAATTGCGGCGGCGGTTATATTTGCATTTATTTTTGCATTAATATTCCGTGCAAAGACCAAAAAAAGTTAATAAAAAAACATATTAGGAAATCTAATATGTTTTTATTTTTCTGACGTGTTCCATTCAACTTCAATTAGTCTATCTTCGTCAAAGAAAGATACGTTTGGACATTGCTTTCTATGGATTATTATACCTCTTCCTTGGGAAATAAACCCAACAATGTCATCGCCTTCAATTGGACAACAACATTTTGCAAATTTAACCATTAAGTTGTTTAAACCTTTTACATTTATTTTGTTGTCACCTGGACGAACATATTCAATAGGTGTTTCAATTCTTGAAATTTGTTTTTGTTCTTGCTGACGTTTTAAATCAGTTTGATAAATCTGTATTAATTTTCCAGCCATTACTTTTGCAGAATATGCACCATAACCAATACTTGAATACATCTCTTCAATTTCTTGGAAATTAAAACGACCAAGAAGCATTTGAATATATTTTTTATCAGATAATTTTGAAACGCTATATCCTGCGTTTTTTATAGCTTGCTCAAACATAATTTTGCCGTTTTTTATGTTTTCTTCCTTCATTTCCTTTTTAAAAAACGACATAATTTTGTTTTTTGCTTGCGATGTTTTGACAGATTTAATCCAATCTCGCGAAGGTCCTTTTGAATTTGGATTTGTTATTATTTCAACAATATCTCCATTCTCAAGAGGTTTTGTTAAAGGTTGCATTTTGCCATTAACCTTTGCTCCAATGCATTGATTTCCTATTTCTGTATGAATCATATATGCAAAATCAATGGCAGTTGAATTTTCCGGCATATGAAGGACTTTTCCTTTTGGCGTTTGAACAAAAATTTCTCCGTCGTATATATCAACTTTCAAAGAATTTATCAGGTCTTCGTTAGACATATATTTTTCGTTTTCCATTATTTCACGAATCCAACCAAGACGTTTATCTAAAGAATCCAGTTTGTTTCGTTTTTCTTTATACATCCAATGGGCAGCAACACCAAATTCTGCTTGACGATGCATTGAAAGGGTTCTGATTTGAATTTCAACAGGAACTCCTTCAAACATAATTGTTGTGTGCAAAGATTGATATCCGTTGGATTTTGGAATGGAAATATAATCTTTAAATCTATTTTGGAGAGGCATAAAGTTTTCATTTATTTTTCCAAGCAAAGCATAACAATCAGCAACTGTGTTTAAAATTGCACGAACTGCCACAAGATCATAAATTTTGTCAATGTCACCGTTTTTTTCTTGAAGTTTTTTGCTTATGCTATAAATATGTTTCTTTCTCCCCATGACTTCGCCGGACAGTCCAAGTTCTTTCATAAATTGTTTGATTTGATTTTTTAAATCTTCAACAGTTTTCTCTCTTTCAAAGTATCTCTTGTCGACTTCTTGTTTTATTTCTACATATTTTTCAGGATATAATATTTCAAAAGCAATGTCTTCAAGTTCACTTTTAATTGATGAAAGACCAAGGCGCGCTGCAAGTGGGGCAAAAAGTTCAAGAATTTGTTTTGCTTTTTGATTTGCAACATTAACAATTGAATTTTCAGTTTGAGTTGCTACAGTTTTAAGCGAGTCTTGAGCAGAAATTTTCGATGTGTTTTTGATGACAAACGATGTTATATAATCGCCATTTGAAAATGCTTTTGTAAAATATTTTATTTCTGCTAAAACAAAACAAATTTTAACCAAAATAACACGAACATCTCTAGCGAGTGCAAAAAACATTTTTCTTATATTTTCTGCTTCTTCAGCTTCATTTTTATAGTCAATTTCTAAAAGTTTTTTGAGAGCATGAAGGAAAGCCAAAACATCTTCTCCAAATGTTTTTGAAATATACTCTTTAAATTCAAGTCTTTGTTTCTCAATCTGTTCTTTTCGTGCTTCTTCTTGTTTACGCTTTGTTTCGTCAAAAAGTTTTTGTTCTTCTTCGCTTGGCGGAACATAAATTGCTGTTTTTATATATGGAAAATATAAGAGGCATGCCAAAACACATTCATCATCAAGATGAATGGATTTGACAATTCCCAATGCCATGTTAGCAATCTGTTTTTCGCTTTCACTTGAAGAAGAGCAGAGCAGATTCCTAGCCTCTTCAATATTGTTTATCACAAAAATAGTATATCAACTATCTTTTTAAAAAAGAAACAAAAAAAGGACTTTTGTCCTTATTTTGTTTGATTTTTTATTTTGTCTCAATATTTAAATAATCTGCTGGATTTACATTTGAATTATCTCTATAAAGTTCAAAATGAAGGTGTGCGCCAGTCATGCTTTCGTTTTTTGCACTTGTTGAGGTTGTTCCAATTTTTTGTCCTTTTTGCACTTTGTCGCCTAATTTAACACTTAAATTTCCGTCGAGAGAACCATATTTTGTTGTGTATACATCATTATGTTTGATAACTACTACAGTCCCTTCAAGGTCGTTTGCGTAAATTTCTGTAACAGTTCCTTCTGCTGCTGAAAGCACATCACTTGAAGTTGCACTCACAAGGTCAAGTCCACTGTGTGTTTCAAACCAGCCAAGTGTTTCGTTATAGACAAGTCTTGAAGTAACATGTGCCTTTGCAACGGTGCAGTCTGTTAAAGGAAGGTCAAATGTAAGAGCATAAGCATTTACTGGTTCAGCTGGAATATTTTCGACTTTTATTTCTTGATTTTTAGTTGTAGATTTCCCTGTTGTTGTTAAAACAACTGTGAGTGTTATGGCGATGACAAGCATGCCTGCGACGATGTAATATCCATATTTTTTCATAAAGTTTATAAATTTTTCTCCTCTTTTGTTAATTTTGATTTTATTTTCCATTTTTTTCTCCTCCATGCTGAAATTATTGACATGGGTTTTGAATTTATACATTAAATTTTAATAACCTGTTAAAATCAACGGAAATCCAACTGTCGAAATGTTTCCATCATAAGAAATTTGGAGATTAATTTTTTTTCCATTTTCAACAATGAAATTATTTATGTTTTCAACAAAACAATAATAAATTTCAAGTCCTTCATTTTTTAAATTTTGTTTCTTATATATAGAAGCATTCAAGATTTTTATTATTTCCAAAGGAGGCATTGTTGTTTCAAAACTTATTGCGTCTGGTGAATTCAAATTTTCAAATACTAAAATGTCTGTATCAGCAATATTTAATTTTTCAATTGCCTTTTTTTCGCCTGAATACAACATGACGGATATAACTAAAGTTAAAACAAAAATAAAAATTCCAAATCTGAACATATCTGACATGGAATTATTATTGACACAAAAATTAAACTATAAACATGAATTAAATAACATTCAAAAATCCAAATCTTGAAATTAGTTGGGGCAAAAAATTGTTGAATTGAAGTGGAAGAAGTTCAAGGTTTGAGAACAATTGATGTTCATCTATCATTCGGATTTGATTCATATCTGAATTGATAAGCCTAAATTTATTTAAAAATTTGGAAACAAAGATTTCTTTTTCCAAACACTTTTCTTGCAGTTTAAATTTATTAATTTTAAATAAATTCTGAATTGAAGTTGAAAGAAGATTGTTTGTTGAATTAATATAATTTTCAAAATATTTTTGATGATTACTTGCTGAATTTATGTTCCCAGTTAAGGGACGTTTTTCCAAAAGAAATAATATTTTTTCTCTGTCGGGGATATCCTTTGGAAAAATATTTTTTTGAGCAAAAAACTCGTTATAAACTCTTAATAAAACTCTTGAACAAAGCAAACATTTTTCTCCAAAATTGTGTTTCAATGTGGAACTTGAAATCATAAGTGCATAACAAATTGAGGAAGTAATAGGGTTGTTTTTTAAAATTACAAACAAATCATAAATGTAATCCATTAAATTCAAAACTGCAAAAGATTTTGAAAGAGAAAGCCAACCTGTGAGTTCTTCGATTTTTTTAATTTTGCTGTCAAGTTCGAAAATGTTTGTTTTCACATCACCAAATATTTTGTCTTGGGCAAACAGAGCAACCGATTGTTCTGAAAGAGAAATTGCAAAAGATAGTGCGGAGTTGATGAAATTTTCAGGACTCTTTTCAATTATTCCTTCATCTATGAAAACTTTTTTGGGATATCTTGTTTCAACAACTTCGGGTTCGGGAGAAGATATGTAACTTATATTATTAAAAAATCCAAAATGACTAACTGTTGTTGGTACAACTATTACTGGCACATCAACTTTTTCTCCTACAATTTTCGCAACGTCACAAACTGTTCCAGCACCCAAAGCAACAATTATGTTTGCACTTTTTACTTTAGAAGTAGAAATTAAAATATTGTCTTTTGAACAAATGGCATTTTTTGGAAGAGTGTGAACCCAAAATGTTTTGTTTCTTTCGTTTAGCAAGTTTGAAATTATTCCAAGGTACATAGAACGAGGTGTTGGAGAAGTTATGATATAAATTTTATTATAGATTTTTAATTCATCGCACAATTTTGAGATTGCATTTTTTTCAAAAATTACTGTATTTTCCATATAGAAAATATAACATTAAAATATTTTAAAAAAATCACGTATTTTGTCGAAAAATAACTTATAGTGTCTTGAAGTAAAATTTTGTTTTGAATAGATTGAAAAAAGTTGTAGAATATCTCAAATGTGTGATTTTGAAGGGGTTATTGAAAGAATAAAATTTAGGAATGAAGACAATGGTTACACAGTTGCTGTTGTTTCGTCAAATGATGATGAAATAACTGTTGTTGGAAAGTTCTTAACAATAAATATTGGTGAAACGTTCAAGTTTTTTGGCGATTTTTCCACGTCAAAATTTGGAGAACAATTTGAGGTTGAACATTATGAACCTATTGAACCAAAGACAGAAAAAGGAATAATTAAATATCTTTCAAGTGGGTTGATTCGTGGAGTTGGCCCAGTTACGGCAAAGTCAATAGTAAAAGAATTTGGGAAAGACACTTTGGAAGTTATCGAATTTAATCCTGAAAAACTTTTAAAAATCAAGGGGATTTCAAGAAAAAAAATTGAAGTTATTTCTCAATCGTTTTTAGATGTTAAAGAAATGCAAAATGCCATGATATTTCTTCAAACATATAATATTTCTTCAAATATGGCAATTCGAATTTTTGACACCTATCGAGCGATGACTGTTCCTCTTGTTAAACAAAATCCATATCGACTTGTAGAAGATGTGAGTGGGATTGGTTTTTTGAGCGCTGATAAAATTGCTATGAGTATGGGGATTGAAAAAACAAGTTTGTTTAGGATTAGAGCAGGGATTGTTCATCTCCTTTCAGAAACATCAGAAAAAAGCGGAAGCACTTATGTTTATCGTGCACAACTTGATAATATGTTAAAAAAACTTCTTGATTTGGAAGAAGCACAATGTTTGTCGCTTTCAAGCCAAGTTTATGAAATTCTTCAAAAAGAAGGAGTTGTCAAAGTTTTTTGGAAGGACAAAAAAGAAATTGTTGCGCTTTCAAAGTTGTATAACACAGAAAAATCTGTCGGTGCGAAACTTGCTCTTTTGGCAAATAGTGCAGTCAAAGATGAGTTGAATTTGGACGGCGAGATTTCAACTTTTGAAAAGAAGCATAATTTGATGTTGCATGAGGACCAGAAAAATGCGATAAAACTTGCGATTGAGAATGGAGTCAGTGTTATAACTGGTGGGCCGGGAACAGGAAAGACGACAATTATTTCATGTGCAATAGAAATTTTCAAAATGTTAAACAAAAAATTTATTCTACTTGCTCCAACTGGACGTGCCGCAAAAAGATTGTCAGACACAACAGGGTTGAATGCAAAAACCATTCATCGCGCACTTGAAATAAATTTTAAGCAAGATAAAAACTTGTTTGTGTATAACGAAGAAAATCCTCTTAGTTGCGATGTTGTTATTGTTGATGAAGTTTCAATGGTTGATGTTTTGTTGATGAACAGTATGCTCAGGGCAATTCCTAAAGGAGCAAAATTGATTCTTGTTGGGGACAAAGACCAGTTACCTAGTGTCGGTGTTGGAAATGTCTTTGCAGATATATTGGAAAGTGGGATTGTGCCCGTTGCAAATTTAACAAAAATTTATAGGCAGGAAATCGACAGTCTTATCATTTCAAATGCCCATCTTATAAATAACGGGAAAATGCCCGTGATAGATAATAAGAGCAGTGACTTTTTCTTTGAGACGAAAGAAAGCCCAGAAGAAACAAAACAGAGTGTTGTTGAATTGGTTACAAAACGCTTGCCTAAATTTTTGGGAATACAGGCGCAAAGGATACAAGTGCTTGCACCGCTGAAAGCAGGCGTGTGTGGGATTGAAAATTTGAATAAAGAGTTGCAGAGCGTGATAAACCCCCAAAACGCATTGAAAAACGAACTGGTTGTTGGAACAATGACTCTTAGGGAAGGGGACAAGGTTATGCAAATGGCAAATAACTACAACCTTGAATGGAAACGTTTTGACGGCGGATTTGAAGAACTTGGCAAAGGTGTGTTTAATGGTGATATAGGGAAAATTTCAAACATAAATTCTCAAACAGGCGAAGTTGAAATTGCGTTTGAAGACAAAAAAATTGCAACCTATCCAAGAGGCGAACTCAGCCAAATTTCGCTTGCTTATGCAATTACAATTCATAAAAGTCAAGGTTCAGAGTTCGATGTTGTTGTAATTCCTGTTGTTTCTGGGCCGAGTTTGATTTTGACAAGGAACTTGATTTACACGGCAGTTACTCGTGCAAAAAAAATGGTTGTTTTGGTTGGGGACAAGGTTGCGCTCGGAAGAATGGTGAGAAACACTTATACATCAAAACGATATACATTGCTGAAAGATTTTTTGTTAGATGAAAATAGAAAAATGAAATTGCTTTTTGGGGATTAAATGAAAGAACTAAAGAAATTTTTTGAAAAATTATGGGACGGAGTTTTCCCGGGCTCAATTTGCTTTAATTGTGGCGAAGAGTTGATTGACAAAAACTTGAGTTTGTGTGAAGAGTGTAAAAAGAAATTTGTGTTCACGAACAAAATTTGTAATAAATGTGGAAGTCCAATTGAAAATGACACAGTTTGTTCAATATGTAAACATAAAAGCAGATTTTTCGAAGTTGCACGCGCTCCGCTTGTGTATGAAGGAGAAGTCAAAGATATTATTTGGAAATTTAAGTATAAAAATCGGACAGATTTAGCAAGATACTTGGCAAAGTTTTTGGAACTTGAATTTTTGAAAAATATCGAATTGTTTGGAAAGGTTGATGTAATTGTCCCAGTTCCTTTACATAAAAATAAACTTGCTTTGCGTGGTTATAACCAATCGATGTTGCTCGCAAAAGAACTTTCAAACCTTGTTCATGTTGACCTTGACAAAGAAAGCCTTGTCAGAGTTAAAAACACGGAAACCCAAACTTATTTGGATTTCCAACAAAGACAGGAAAATATGAAAGATGCGTTTGCCTTGACAACTGGAAACTTGAAAGGGAAAAATGTCCTGCTTGTTGACGACGTTTTCACAACTGGTGCAACTGTTGACAGTTCGGCGAAAACGCTTATTGATGGCGGAGCAAAGTCCGTTTTAATCTTGACAGTTGCAACAACAAATGCTGAAAAGTGATTGAAAGAAAATTTTGGAAAAACGCTTGGAAAAACGTGTGTTTTGGTGTATTATGAAATTGTTAGATGGAAATAATCCCCCTAGCAAAACAGAATAAAAGGAGATTTTATCATGAATAAAGGAGAATTAGTTAAAGCTATAGCTGACGAAGCAGGTTTGACCCAAAAAGATGCAGGTCTTGCATTTGATGCTTTCGTTTCAGTGGTTTCAAAAGATTTGAAAGAAGGAAATAAAGTTACTCTTCCTGGCTTTGGAACTTTCGAAGTTAAGAAAAGAGCAGCGAGAACAGGAATTAATCCAGCAACAAAAGAACAAATCAATATTCCAGCGTCAAACGTGCCAGTTTTCAAATTTGGAAAGAGTTTCAGAGACCAGTTCTAAAAATATATATTAAAATAAGTCCTTTTTGGGGCTTGTTTTTTTTCTTTTGGAAAAAATTGAATTAGGGTATTGACAATTGAAAAGAGAAGAGATATAATGTCAGTGAGAAAAATTGTTTAGGGGGGGACGGAATGGCTGGAAAATATACAACAAAAAAATCAGAATATAAAAATGAAAAGGAGCAATCCATGGAAGAAAAGAAATTGAACGAAGAAATGTTTGAAGGCGGAAAAGAACAAGAAACAGTTGTTGCAGAAAAAAAGCCAAACAGACATAGACCCTTGAAGAAAGTTTTGGCAATTGTAGGTTTGGGCATTGTTGTTTCTGCTTGCGCATTCTTGGCAGCATGCAACAAAACATCAAACAAAACAACAACCAACGAAAACTCAGGACCAAACATCGAACAATCTGAAAACCAAGGAAACAATTCAGGAAACCAAGGCGAAATTGAACAAGGCGGACAAACTGGCGGACAAACAGGCGGACAAACTGGCGGAGAAACTGGCGGAGAAGTTACCCCAGACCCAGAAAAAACCCCTGCTGAATATAAAGCAGAATGCGAAGAAAAACTTGTTCAAGCAGTTTCAAGTGCATTGCAAACTAAATATAAGAGAAGTGGAAAAATAAGCAATGTTGAATTTGTTAAAATGAACTTGGAAAATGGGAAAATTTATGCTAGAGCAGTTCATACACAAGATGGACTTTCGTCAGATTGTTTCTATGGATTGGAAAGCAATTTGGGAAATATCAGCAACAATTCTTACAAAGAAATTTCAAACAAATGCGACTCAATTTCGTTAAGCAACATTGAAAGAAGTTTTAGGATTAATTCATTAATCAGTGAAGACAAATACAACGCACTTTGCAACTATGTTTTGGCAGATGTTGGATTGGAAGGCGGAACAGTTCTTAATGCAACGAAGTTTGATGAAATGGACGGAATGAGTGGGACAATTTTGAAAGTTTTATATAATAACAAAATTGCTTCAATAACAGCGCGTTGTTATTCTGCAACAACAGACAATGCCCAAAGCATTGATAATATGTTGTCAAAAACTACAAATGATATTCGAATAACTTCATATGAAGATTACAAAGATTTTGACTATTTGAACAATGAAGCAACAATGTCAGCAGTTTCATACAATTTGAATTTGGGCGGAAAGACAGTTGCAACAAAAACTGCAAGCGGAACATTTGTTAACATGAATTTGAGCGAAGATTTTTGTCAATAAGAAAAACGGCTTTTGCCGTTTTTTTTGCTGAAAAAAACTTGTTAAAAAGTTTGTTCTTTGATATACTAAACACATGAAAAAAACAAAAGCAAAAAAGAAAAAGTTAATTAACACCTTTTTATGTCTTCTCTTGTGCCTTGTTTTTGGCCTTGGGGGAGTTCTTTTTTCTGGCTGTTGGCTGGAAGACGAATATAACAAGGCATATGTTTCTTTCTATGAACAATATATAGCGGGTTTCAACACAGTCTATGCAAACAGCGAAACTCAACAGAGACAGATTACTGACAATTTGGAAGAAATGTTGCTTAGCGTTCAATATGGCATGTTATATAATTATGGTAATGGTGATAATTCGCGTGAGGAATATGCCCATGGCGAAGTGTTCCCAGACAGCATAAGAATGTTGGTGTATAGCAAAAATGGGAACAGTAGTGAAGGCACTGTTTTAAGCAATTTAGACATTTATTGGAAGTGGTTTATTAATCCATATTTACAAGGTGCTTATAGGGACTCTCTTCTTGGGAAAATGCGTGACGAAGATGATAAATTAATATCTTATCAAGAATGGAAAGACGATGTTATTGCTAACAATTTATCTAACTACAGTTTTCCTAAATACATGCAAGACTTATTCCAAATTGTTTTATATGAAATTTTGTTGGGATATGAGCCAACAAAACTTGATGTTTCGGTAACAACAAAAGATGTAACTGCAACACAAGAAAAAAGTGTATATTCAGTGAAAATACTTTCAAGTCCAAACAAAGATGATGGTTTTGTAGGTTCAACTTTATATGAGAAAGAAACGAGAATTAATATATCGACAGATGAGGAAGGTATAGTTACAAAATCTGTTGGGGGGTATACTGAAACAGAAAATCACACTGCTACAGATAACTACATTAAAAAACTTAGCGATGAATATAAAAGCACAACGTTATATACTGGCTTAACAAAGCAGAACGCAGACATTTTGATTAATTACATCTTGAAAGAGATAATCGGCGAAGAAGCGGTCGACTTTGATTACAAGAATTTCAGAAACAGCGACGTAAATTTCAGGGACTATGTTTCAACAATTGCATATTTAATCTATTCCCAGTCATATGACGGTTCAGGAGACACATGGACATATAACTACACATCAAGCAAGGATTCCTCGGTTAAAATTTCATATACATTTTCCGTTGGCGAAAGAGCAAGGGCAATGAGTGCTAAACTGATGAGCGAAACAGCGATGGACGCAAGTTGGTTCAATTACAATTCTTCCAGCCCAGAGAACAGCAAAATATACACCGAAGTTCAAGCAGGATTTTCCGCAAGGCCAGCAACATTTGTCAGATATTATGAAGGGGAAAAGTTATTCGGAGACTTTGATGCGGTTGACCAATTTTCTGGAAAACCATATGCGGAGTATCAATCAATTGTTGTTGACCCAAAGGTCTCAGAAGAAACCTTGCCAAGCCAAGGGTTGGAACTTGAATGTGGGTTCTGTTTCAATTTCATGAGCAAAAACAAAGACCTTAAGATAGCAACAAAAATAAGATATTACATCTATGACGAAGAAACGGGAACCGGGAAGTTATATGAGTTCGACGGCGACACAATCGACTTTGTGTCCGGAGCAAACACGTTCAAGAACAGTGCTGGAGAAACGTGCTATGAGAACGATTTTGCGTTTAGCATAGACACCACAGAACTTGAGAAATTGGACCCAACATTGGTTCGCCATGAAGTTCAAGAAAACGATCCAAACGCCTGTTACTACACTGTTCCTTTCTTCAAAAATTCTGAAATAATTCAAAAGGCAAAAGACTCGGAATTGAGTTTGTCAAGTGAAGATGCGTCAAAAATTGCAAGGCTCTACAAAGTTATTGAATCAGAAAAAGGTTATGGTGGTCTAACAGTTTTGGACGAAAAGAAAGTTAAGAGTTCATTTTTTGAGATAGTTTTGGACGTGATAAAGAGTCCAGAAGACGAGAACACAGACTACAATTTTTCGCTTGTTGTTTCCGGCACACTTTTGAATCCGGGAATTTATTAAAACAAAAAAATCTTCCTTATCACTACGGAAGGTTTTTTTTATTCAACAATCGACATTATTCTTCAAATTAATCTTCGCGAAACAACTTTTCAAAGATTTATAATTGACTCGAGGAGTTTGGACATGAAAAGAACGCAATGTAAGGAAAAAGGCGAAATTGTTGGATTAATTTTGAAATACATATTATATTTTTTTGGGTTTTACATTCTCAGCAAAGCAAACATAAACGGGATTATTCAACCTTTTTCGTTTGGACTGATTTTTGGACTTATGTGGTGTGGAAACAACGTCCTAATTCTTGCGCCATCATATGTGGTTGCAAGTTTTCTTGGCGGATTTTCACTTTCTGCGCTATACAATGCCCTTGGTGTTGCAATCATAATTTTGATTGCATATGGGATTCATTACAAATTTAGAAAGCGCATGGTCTATTGGCAAATTGGGATATATGGAATCCTTAGCCAAATTGTGACTGTAACATTTTCCATTCTCGATGGCGGGAATCCAATTTTTATTGTCATCTCGCTCATTCTTGGCGAACTTTTTATGTTTGCCTGCATAAAAATTTTCGAGGCAATAAAAGTAAAAGGGTTTGCATACAAATTTTCGCTTGACGAAATAATTTGTGCGGGAATTTTGCTTATGGCAATTTCAAGCGGGCTTGGAGAATTTCAACTTGGTGATTTCTCGCTGATAAAATTATTTGGTGCAATTCTCATTCTTCTTTCTTCAAACGTTTTTTCTTCCCAAATTGCCTTGTTTTCTGCGGGAATTATGGGTCTCGGTGTTTTCCTTAATTCGTCAAGTCCAATTCTTCTTTCCGCCTTTATTCTTTGGGCGCTTTCTGTTTCTTGTTTCCGAGGCAGAAACAAAATTTTTTCTGCTTTTGCCTTACTTTTGGTTGAGGCGGGGCTCGGCTGGTTCTTCAATCTTTACTATTCCTATTCAATTATAAGTTTTCTTCCTGTTATAATTGGGGCGCTTATTTTCATGGTCATTCCACAAAAATTTCTCAACGAACTTTCTGGTTTTTTCAACTGCGAACTTGAAGGGGCAACGATTCGAAATCTTGCAAACAGAAACAACGAATGTGTCGCTCGCAAACTTGGAGAACTTTCTGAAATCTTTGCCGAAATGGACAATTCTTTCAGAGGACTAATCAAAGGCGGACTTTCAAAGGAACAAGCAAAAGAAATGCTTTGCGGTGACCTTAAAATGAAAGTGTGTGAAAATTGTCCCGACAAAAACAAGTGCCACAGAGTTTATGCTGACGAAACTCGAAAGATCTTTTTGAATATGGTCGATGCTGGATTCGAGCGAGGAAAAGCAACTCTGATTGATGTTCCGCCTTTCCTAACTTCACGTTGCAACCATGTGAACGTTATAATCTCAACAATAAACGAAACTTCTGCACAATATAAACAATATGCCTCCCTTATGACCAATTTTGATTCGAGCAGAATTCTTGTTGCCGACCAACTTCAAGGAATTTCAAAAATTATGCGTTCTCTGGCGCTTGACATTAAAAAACCAATCTCTTTCGATTCTTGGAAGGAAAAGAAAATAACTGAGTCGCTTGCATACTCAAACATAACTTGCTCAGATGTTGTTGTTTATGACCAAGGCGAAAGTGAAATGTTTGTTTCTCTTGTAGTGAAAAATGAAGAAATTGACCATGACAAAATCGCTGACATTTTATCAAAAGTTTGCGCAGGAAAACTTTCTTTTGACAGCGAAGGGAACTCTGGACGAAGCGGGTGGACAACTTTAACTTTTAAAACCAGCCCAGCATACAACATCGTTTTCGGCACTGCCACAACAAAAAAAGCAACGAGTAAGGTCAGTGGTGATTCCTATTCTCTAATAAAAATTGACAACGACAAATTTATGATGGCATTATGTGATGGAATGGGGAGCGGGAAAAAGGCAGAAAAAACTTCCAACCTTGCAATGGGAATAATTGAAAATTTTTATAAAGCTGGCTTTGACAATGAAATTATTCTCTCTTCAGCAAACAAACTTCTTTCTCTCAGCAACGATGAAATGTTTTCTGCTCTTGATTTGGCAATTGTTGATTTGCGAAAAGGCGTTGCAGATTTAATCAAACTTGGAGCCCCTGTTGGACTTGTTAAACACAAAAGCTCCACTGATTTAATTGAAGGGAGCGCGCTTCCGCTTGGAATAATCGACAATGTTCAGCCAAACATAAAAAAGCTTGTCTTAAACTCTGGCGATTATATAATTCTTGCAACGGACGGAATCACAGATTCGTTTGTTTCAAACGAAGATTACATAAATTTTGTTAACAATTTAACTGAATCAAATCCACAAAACATGTCCGAAGAAATTCTCAAAAAAGCACTTGAAAATTGTGGGGGTTCGGCAGTTGACGATATGACAATCATCATTTCAAAAATATTCAAAAATTAAAGCATTTTTTATCCAAATGCTTTATTTTTTATGTTGAAATTACATAAAAAAGCGGTTTATATACAAAATATGTATATTTTCAAAATATGTATATTTATTTGGAGAATTTTCGCGAAATATGTTAAAATCAATTAGCAGTATAATCGCAGTGGGGGATATATGAAAACTTCTTCAAAAAACCGCATTTCAATTATTTCTATTATTGTTTCGTTCATGATTTTGGTCGGGGCAATTTTTGGTGTTGCTTTTATGCCAAAAACTCAACCGGTGCAGGCTGAAGAATATAACTATGGAAATTTCAACGATTCAGGTTACTACACTCTAAACGGAGTTGTTTTCTATGCCGTCAAAGTAAAAAATGTTAAAGACAAACTTATAAGCAATATTTCAGAAGATGAAAAATTCACAATAAATTCGACCGAATATCAATTTGTTGAAACAAGAACAAAAGTGAAAAAGGGCGAAGAGATTGTGTCAGATGTTTTAAACAATATTTTCACAATCGATGGCACTTCCTATAAAATTAGCGATAATAAAATTTATGAAAATTATTGGGCTGATTATGAAATTGTGAAAGATTCAAGCGGGAAGCCTGAAACAATAAAGTTTGGCGAAACTGTTCTTGTTGAAAGTGATGAAGAAATTTTAATTTGCTTTGCACGTCAAACAGATGATGGAAGTGGACTTGTCCTCAATGAAGATGGAAGCATAATTTCAAACTCAATTGATTTTCTTGGAGTTAATGTCAAAGTAAACGACATTGACGAAGAAAATGAAAATGAAAACAGTTTGAGCAGTGGTGTAAAAGAAATAAAAGAATTTGGGTACATAATTGACCCTAATGGAATTGTCACAAATTCAGGTGGGCTTGGTGTTAATGCTGGAAACGAAGGAAAAGTTGAATTTTTAACAAAAGATTATGAAGTGGGGAATATCCTTCAATCATACAGTTTTATGTTTTATATATTTAAACAAGGAACATATCACAGACAAGAAGCCCTTGACGAAACGGCTCCAGATTCAATTAAGGAAAGACCAAACACAGAAATTTTTAATACAACTTATGTAACAGATGCTTCAACAAGAGCAAACTTCTTCTCAGAACATTTCTACAATTATTCGTCTCAAAATCTTCCATACTTAGAGTTTGATATCAGTCGATATGATGTGTCAATTACTAAATCTATTCACAGAACGGCGACAACATATACTTTCACCATAGACAATTCTGCAACTGATTCTCAAACAACAGAAACAAACAAGAAAATAACAAAGATTGTTGAAACTGTGGGTGAGAAGAAAGTTGTTCAACAAATTGAACAACAACTTTCAACCATGGATATTTATGCAAGAGGACTTAGAGTTGAAGTTGTTTCTGGAACAAAAATCAGAATATACTTTGAAGACCTTGGAGTGTATGCCATTTCATACACAGCTGTGTATTATGAAGGTGAACAAAAAGTTAATTTGGACACCTTAAATACTGATAAGCGTCAAGATTGTTTGACAATTTTTGGAACTGAACTTACATATCAAGATTCAACAAATGGTCAAACTCCTTTCAGAAATGAGAGCAACACAATTTATGCAGATGTAACTGGAGTAATAAGTGTTGGAGAAGGAATTTCAGGTGATAACACTTTTGATAAGACCAACGGAAAGTTGACTCTTTCAAGTGGTTTTGTCGTTGCGGGAACAAATCAACCACCAGTTAAAATATTATTTAATGCACCAGTTGAAAGCGAATTTAATGTTTACTATTCAACCGACGGAAAGAATTTTGAAATAAAAAGCAACTATGCCTATACATCAAATTTTGAGAATCCGGGTTACTATTTCATTGAAATAAAAACTAAGTTTGAAGATTACAAAAAGTGGGTTGCTGGCGCTTCTCAAACTGAAGACAAAATTACAACTCAATATTATCTTTTCCAAGTGAAAGAATTGTCATCGACAACTGACATATTTGTTTTAGATGATAATGGCAATGTCCCAAGTGGAGAAAAACAAAGAGTTTATAATGGTGTGTTTGTAAAAAACGGAATACAAATTGTTGAGTTTGAACAGGCAAGTGAATTTGATTCAGAAATTTATTTTGAGTTGACATATAAGAAGTTTGGACAAACTGCAAATCAATCAACAACTTTTGTTCTTCCAAATGAAAAGGCAAGTGCTTTAACCAGCGAACAGAAAACTTTCCTTTTAAGTTATGGCATTGAAAAATTCGATGATGGTTATTATGTTTTGAAACCAAGAGAAGCGGTGAATGTTGACGGAGAATATTCCTTGACATTGAGATATGGAAAAGTTGGAAAAGAAACAACAACTTTTAAACTTGACACTGAGCAAATAAGTGGCTTGTCAACTTACTTTGTTGAAAGTGTTTATGGAAGTGAATATTATAGGTCAAATTTAATTTCAAGCCAAGGACAAATTGCTCTTACAAATTCAGATTTCACAATTATGTGGAACAACAAGAAAAGCGGAGCGAATGTCCAAGCAAAATTTGTTCGATTTGCACTTTCAGAAAAGACATTTAAAGAAGATGCAAACGACTACATTTTTAACACTTCATGGCTAGCTACCGATTATGGTGTTATGTTATCAGATGCAAATCCAGAAACAATTTTCACTCGTGCAAATTCTGTTAATGAAATTACAGCAAGTTCTGTTTTGACTTCAAGTGGACTATACATATTCAAACTTGAAGATGAAGCAGGGAATGTTGGATATTACAGTGTTATGTATGACACAACAATTCCGATTGTTCTTCAAAAAGAGATGAACACATCTAATCCATATGAAAAAGTTTCTGGTGCAAACAATGTTTCAAAAGCAACAACTATTTTCTTTGGTTCTCATAAAGCAATTCCATTCTATTTGAATAATAATTTAATTAGTCAAACAGAAATTGATGCATATACAGGCTCAAAGGCTTCAGAGTATTTTAAGATATTATTAAATAATCTTTCAACAATTGACGCAACTAATATCGTTTCTCAAAATGAAAGTGCGCAATATTTCATTTCAATTCCAATTAAGAATATCTATGAAACTGCTGGGAATGTTACGACTAAATTATCTTCAGAAATAATTAACCAAGGATACTATGATAGACTCATGCCAACTGATGAAAATGGCAGAATGAAAGACATGGTTTATTTCTATCAGATTTTTGACAAATCGAACACTTCAATCAGCACTCCAACAAAAACACACAAACTTAGATTTAACACAGACACAACTGGTCTTTTAATCTATACAGATAAAGATAATCTATCCTCAAGCGTTGATTTGTATAATTCACAAACAAAAGAGGATTATACAGAAAGAGCAAAATATTATCTTCCAACAACATCTGACAGTGTTTATCTTTCATGGGACAGTTTGAAACCAGATGGTCTAAATGCGTATGTTGATATAGCTAATGATGGACTTATTTGTGAATATTATGCGCTTGTATATGATGCAGAAAAACATTCTTATTGTTATAGCGAAACTCCAACAATAATTGACCTTAAACTTTTAACTCTCAGCGATGAACAAATTTTGAAAGGCTATGAAGGAAATAGTTTTAATGTTCAAATTTTGATTAACCCTGTTGAAGGCAAAACTGCCGAAGGTAAATATGTTATAACAAGAAAATATTCTCCTGTGTTAGGAACTGAACTGGGAGATTTGGGCTATGATTTTGAAACAGTTAAAACAGTATTCTTTGTCGACAGAAGCAACATAATTTCGCCAAATGACTCAAATAATGAAAGAAATGGCTATTACACTTTTATAACTACTTTTGATGGTGGAGATGAAAATAACAAAATCTTCTTTGAAGAATTGTATAGACAATCTCAGACATCTGGAAACTATATTCTTAAGACAAATCAACTTCCAATAGGTTTTTATATCCCAAAGACAAAATATGGAACCTTTTATAAGGTTGAGAACAATGTTTTAACAGATATTGTTGCAGATATCAATTTTGTTGAACAAAACAATAATGCAACTTCAATTCAATTTGTTGATTTGATAAAATTCACTGGACTTGACCGAGATGTTTCGGCAGGGCTTGGAACAGAGTATTCACCATTTGAATTGTGTGTTGTTCTAAAATCCCCTGAAACAACTGTTGTGGACGGAAAAACTGTAAATCTTTACTATTACTATTCATTATGTTCTGATACTGGTTACTATATGATTTCAGGTTATTCATACGGAGAACTTGCTCCAGACGAAACGCCTATTTCGATTTCTAATCCACAAAGTTTCATAACTAACAATCCACTTAAAGGAACTGCTGAATATGCTGATGGAAACTATGAACTTCAGATTGGAGCAATTAGAAATTCCGAACTCAATTCTTATAACCAAAAATTTAAAGTTATAATCAATGTACAAAAAAATAGTCCAGACTATGACATAAATGCTGAATATTCTGAACTGGAAAATATGGAAGAAAGGGAGCTTGTTTCAGACGGAACAAATTTCTACACTAATACAAATGAGTTGAAATTTGTATGGACAAATTCTTCAAATCAATATTACGCTAATATTGATTTATCGAAAATTGAAATTAGTTATTACACAAGTGCAAATGGAACAAGACATACGACAATTCCAGCATATGATGAAAGAATTTTAGTTCATGAAGGTAGTAGATATTATACATTTGAAAACGGAATCGAAACAGATGTAGATGTAAGCAATATAAATGATTCTATTTACGTCTTAAGGATTGAAAAAAATGACACAAGTTTATCTTTTACATATATATTCCCAGAGGATACAACAAAGATAGTTGTGAAAATGGCATTTGAAAAATATTCATCAGATGCGATAACTAGATACTACACTCCATATTATGGGACAGCATATCAATCTAATAGAACGATAATAATTGATAGAAATGCACCTACTTCTTCGATAACTTCTCTTATCTCAGATGATAAGACAATTGAGGGTGTAGCCCTTTCAGCATTGAGAGAATCAACGGATTCTAGATTCTCAAAATCGGCAACAACTGGGGCTTTCAAATATTATACTTTCATTGCAACAAAAGATTATTTAAATGATTTATCAAAAACATTATCTGGAAATGAACCAACAGAAACAAAACTGTTCTATTTCAGACAATTTAATTCAAAATACACATCATCAAATTATGAAACAGGACTCGCTTACGACAAGACATCGAGAGCTGACAATTTGTTTAGTGAATATTTTGCAATTAGTAATGGTTGGGAAAAAGTTTCATCAGAAATTAACTTAGAGTTTTCTGGATATTATGAAATAGTTGAACTTGACCTTGCTGGGAACCAAACAATATATTCGATATATGTTGGCGAAGGAAGAGAATTGGAACTCAAGTTGACAGGCGGGCTTGAAAATTATGAGTTTGATGGAACATTGAAAATTTCCAAAGGTGAGACAGGAATCACGGCAAATTTAATTCAAACACCACCAAAAACATTTGACAATATTTCTATCTCTAATCCTGTTTCAATAAGTGCATATAACAAAATTTTAATAAATTATATTAAAATGACTAATGACGGCAATGAGTTTTATAGGTTTATGAAATTATCAATCAACGGAAAATTATATTTTATAACTCCTGATAGTTTCACAAAATTAACCCCTGAAGGCTCAGAAATTGCTTGTACAAGATTGTATACATCACTTGGAGAAAAAATTGAACTTGCTAATCTTGAACTTAATGGTCAAGCAAGTTCTCATAACATAACTTTTACGGATACTGTTAATTTGACTGACAATTCAGCAAGTTTGTATTCAATTAATGCGAAAGTTTCTGATATAAATGCAAAACTTACAGATAATGGTGGAGCACAAGTGCTTTCCGATGTAAAAATAGTTGGAGATAGTGGAAATATTGTTTCATCTGAAAATATTACACTTATTGTCACAACTGAGCTTGACCCTTCGCTCACTGTTGACCCTTCGTCTATAAGAATTTTTAAAATAGCTAGCGATGGTTCACATATCTGCTATAAGATTTTAGAAACAGAAAGTTATGAATATTCAAATATTGAAACATATGAAGTCAAAACATCAAATTCAGTGATAAAATATTTCTATATTCCTGCTGATAGAGATTTTGTACAGTCCACATTCTATATCTTATTTAAAGATAATTTTGGCAAAGAATATAAGTTCTTGAAAGAATATCGAGAATCAATATTTAATAGATTTGAGGGCGAATATGATATTAAAGATGAACTTCAAAACAGCACAAACATAACTGTTTCGGGGAATGTAGTTTTTAATTATTCTAATTTATATATTCCAAGAATAACAGTTGATGGACAAACAAATCCTTCTTGCTATCAAAAAGTTGATTCATCACTCCTCGGTGGAAGTTACAGCCAATATCGTCTGCTTGCTTCAACTGATGAAGAAAATGGCTATGTTGGAAATAAACGTGTGTTTAAAATTGAATTGTTCTATAATACCAATTCATTGATAGATTATATTATTAATGAAGGATTTACCGCTGAGGAAAGCGGGATTATTGAGACAATATATGTAACAATAATTAATGTAATGCCAAACATTAAAGTAACCGATATTAACAATGTTGATATAACAGAAAAATTGTTCTCAAAGACTATAACTCAAAGTCAGGCAATTACAATTTCGTTTGGCTCTGGCAACACAATTATGGAAGAGGCAGGAATAACTTCAAAAGTGTTCTTACGTTTGCGCGGAAGTGAAGAAGGGTATTTCGAAATTGCTTCCCCATATGTTGTAAATGAAGCAGGTATTTATGATTTATTGATTCAAAACTATGATTCAAATGGAAATGCCTTTGATTATACAATTTCCCATGATTTTGTTATTTCTGATTTAGATCTTATGTTTTACACAGTTGTTAAAACAAACGAAAATGGCGAACAAGAAATTGTTTCTCCAACAGGGAATGTGTATGAATATTCAACAAACAATTTTGCATCATATCATTACATTGTCAACACCAATGAATGGGACGTTATTACAAATGGCGTAAATGTTACGAAAACATTGATTTTTAATCACAATAATACGTCAGTTTATGAGATAACCAGTGTTTCAGGAACAATTTATAAAGCCAGAATTGCAATTACAGTTGTTCAAAAAACAAATGACATTTTGGTTGGAAATCCTTTCATTTGGTACAAAGGAAAAACATATAGTGCCCCTTCGGATAATAACTACATTCGCTCAACATCAAAAGAAATTTTCCTCTGTGTGGGAGATGTTGACAACGAAATAACTTTGCGCTATGCATCATATTTTGGAATTACGCAAAACAAAATTATATGTTATGTTTCATCTGATGAAGGAGAAACTTGGACCAAAGTTAAGGGAACGGATAATGGTGAGACGACTACAATTGTTTTGGAAAATTCCGCAAGTTTGTTGTTTAAATTTGAAGATATTGCTGGAAATATTCAACATTTCTCATCAGCAACTGGATATCCAAGTTCAACGACAAAAGTTAATTTTATAAGAAGTGTTATTATAAGAGTTAACGGAGATTTGCCAATTGAAAATGCAATATACAATGGGGAGGTAGTTATAACACTTCCAATTGGAACCTCGCATTTCTATTCGACCACTCCTGAAATAAAAGTATACAGAAACAACAGTGAATACACAATCTCTTCAAGTTTAGGGGTATATAAGTTTACTGAAAGTGGAACATACAGAGTTTCATTCTCAGCAAAAGTTGAAAATGGAACAAAAGATTTGAATCAAGATGTCTTCAAATTTACGATTATAAATTCTAATGATTCGCGTTGGGTTTTCAACTATATCAACTATAATGATTATGAGATTACTTCAATTAAATATAATGGTGTTGAACTCTCAGAGAATGTAAAGAACAGGGCTCTTTCAGTTGAGAATGAAATAAATATTTCAACCTTTGATGTAGATTCGCTTGGAAACAAATGGTTTGATAATGGACTTTACACAATCACTATGCGTGATAATGGAAGTGAATTTGGAGAAAGAGAATTTGAATTTAGCTTCTGGTTAAATACTGCAACTGTTCCTATTAGCATTTCTCTTCCAGAAGGAGAAACAACAACTGGAAGTGTTACAATAGAGCTTAATAAAGCAAATTTGTATGAAACACTTGGCGATTGTTATGTAAAAATCAACAACAAAGTTATTTATGAAATAAATGAAACAACTGTTTCTGGGGGTAATGAACCTTATAAATTAAGTGGTGTTGGCTCCTATTACATTCAAGTTTATACAAGCAGTGGAAAACTTGTTTATTCCTACAGAGTTAACATAAAAGAACCTTTAAACACTGTCACAATAATTTTGATTGTTGTTTCGGTTGTTGTTGTTGCAGTTGGACTTTTGATATTCTTCCTTTTAAGAAAGAAATTGAGAGTAAGATAAAAATAAGCGGTCTGATAGACTGCTTATTTTTTTGTCACTTTTTATCTTGTTTTGTCATACTTATAATTGTTGACCCCTTGCGAAAAAAAAGGTATTGACAAATTGGAGGCTGTATGATAATATATACTCAGAACAAAAAAAAGGAGTTATGTTTATGAATAATGTAAAAATTGTTAAAGTAAAAGATGCTAATGGCAGAATTAAAACTTTTACAGTTAATGCAAACGGAGAAATTGTTGACCAAAATGGTGCATCTGTTCCTAAGAAATTTGCTAGTCAGAAAGAAGCTTCTAACTGGGCAAAGAAAAATGGCGGTGCTTACGAAAACGTAACATTAGGATTCTAATAAACATTAAAGATAAAAAACAACTTTGTATAAAGTTGTTTTTTAGTTGAAAAAATCGTGTGTTTTTTTTAAAAAACAGTTGACATAATAAAACAGTTATGATAATATAGTGCGTGAAAGCAGAAGTTTCCATCTTCTCACCAGTCGACTTTGTCAGATTCGGTTGCTAATTTTAATATTTATCCTTATGGTTATTAAAATTTTTGATGGAAACGGGTGCGTTTCCATTTTTTATTAGGAGGATACAACAATTTTTAAAGAATTATTAATCAATGAACAAATTACCGCAAATGAAGTTAGAGTTATTGGAGAAAACGGTGAGCAACTTGGTATATTAAAGATACAAGAAGCACACGAACTTGCGGAAAAATCAAATTTAGATTTAGTTTGCATGAACAACAGTGCAAATCCACCTGTTTGCAAAATTCTTAATTATGGCAAATATAAATTTGATGCTATAAAAAAAGAAAAGGAAGCAAAGAAAAACCAAAAAGTAACTGAACTAAAAGAAATTCAACTTTCAATGACAATTGATACACATGATTTGGAAGTTAAAGCAAAACATGGAAAAAGATTCCTAGAAGATGGTAATAAGGTGAAAGTTGTGTTGAGAATGCATGGTCGTCAACAAGCTTATGCAAAAAATGCAATAACTGTTGTAAAGAATTTTTATTCAATGCTTGAAGAATTCGGAACAATTGACAAAGAGCCAGAAATTGTTGGCCGAAATATAATCTTGATTGTGTCACCAAAAACGAAATAAGGAAACATACTTTCAGAAAATATAAAGGAGAAAATATATGCCAAAAATGAAATCCCATAGTGGAGCAAAAAAGAGATTTAAAATTAGCAAATCAGGAAATGTTAAATATGCAAAACCAAACAGAGGTCATTTCTTGACAGAAAAGTCGCAAGATAGAAAAAGAGGCTTGAGAAAAGCAGGTTTCCTCAAGGGTAAACATGCAAAAACCATTAAAAGAATGGTTCAAGGTTAAGGAGGAAAGTTATGAGAATTAAAAGAAGTGTTAACGCATTAAAAAAACGTAGAGCAATCTTAAAACAAGCAAAAGGTTACAGAGGTTCAAAATCCAAATTATATAGAATTGCACGTGAAGCTGTTATGAAAAGTGGAAACTATGCATATGTTGGAAGAAGACTTAAGAAAAGAGATTTCCGTCGTCTTTGGATTGCAAGAATCAATGCTGCTTGTAGATTGAACGATATGTCATATTCTAGATTTATGAATGGACTTAAAAAAGCGAATATTTCATTAAATAGAAAAGTATTGGCAGAACTTGCTATAAGCAACCCTAGTGAATTCTCTTCACTTGTTGCAACAGCAAAACAAGCTTTAGCATAAAAATTTTTGTCGAATTATTAAATTTTTATTGACAAACGAGATTAGATATTATATAATCAATCTCGACTTGGTTCACTAGCTCAGCCGGCTAGAGCACTTGACTTTTAATCAAGGGGTCCCGGGTTCGAATCCCGGGTGAGCCACCAAAATAAAACAAGGAATGCGACCTTGTTTTTTTTTATTTATCCCCTTGCTTAAAAGTCAAGACTTTTAATCTGTTTTGATTCATATCAAAACAGGCGTCTGCGTCTAAAATTTAACAACAAAATATTGTATTTAGTCACAAAATAGTCACAAAATTAATTTTATAATAGCGAATTTGCTTGTTTTATTGCTTGTTTTTTGTCGTTTACATATAAATGTTTATAGGTTTTTATGACTGTTTCCATTTGTTTCAAGACTTGATAAGTAGTTTTTAGGTTTGCCATGCAAAGTCGATTTTTTATTTTACAGGAGTGCTTGGGGGTAGCTTGTTCTCTTTTATTAAATAAATATTAATGAACCATTATTTACTAAATTTTTTAAAAGACCAGATAATTATTTTAAAAATTAAAAATATATCATATAATATTAATATGAAAGAAAATGTTAGAGTTTATGAATATAAAAATGGTTCAAAAATAATTGTAGAAATGAATGAGAACGTAGGTTATGCTACCTTTTTAATTAATGTTAAAATAGGCGGGAAAGATGAAAACGAAAAACAATTTGGGCTTGCTCATTTTTTGGAGCATTTGTTTTTTAAAAGCACAAACGACATGACAACTTATGAAATCGCCGAATATCTTGAAAGTTTGGGGGCAGTTATAAACGCTGATACTTCAGAAAGGGAAACAAATTATCATTTTATGTCCTTAAAAGAGAATTTTGAAAAGTGTGTTGAAATTTATTCAAAAATGTTTTTTGAAGGAAAATTTGACAATGATGAAATAGACAAAGAACGCAAAGTTATCTTGGAAGAGATGAAAAGATTTTATGATAATATTCAGCAACAAACATACATGAAAGCATACAAGGGGCTGACTGAAGGGACTCCCTATTCTCACGACGTCATTGGAACAGAAGACATAATAACAAACGTTAGAAGAGATGACATTTTGGAATTTAAAAAGAAATACACACCAGATAAAATAACATTTTCTATAGCAGGGAATATTGATTTTGAAGAAGCAAAAGGAATTGTTGAAAAATATTTTGGGAAAATATTAAATCAAGAGTGTGAAAGTAAAACTGAAAATGAAATTGTAATAAAAGACGTAAAAACAAATTTTGTTTTTACAAAAAAAGATAATAAACAATCTCAAGTTTATATTCTTATTAGGACAGATGACATTTATTCTTCTTCTGTAACACCACTAAAGCTTTTAGGTGTAATATGTGGCTCTGGAATGTGCTCAAGATTTTTTTCCGAACTTAGGGAAAAACGTGGCTTAGCATATTCATGCGGTGCCAGCACGTATTTTACAAAAGAATATGGATATTTTCAAATTTTTATTGGCACATCTAACGAAAAATTGTCGGAATCTCTTGTTGCAATTAGACAAATTTTGAAGGAATTATCTGAAGATGGGGTTACAGAACGTGAACTTGAAATTGCAAAAGTTAAAATGAAATCAGAGTTTGTTTATGAAATCAATTCTGTTTTGAGACATGCAAGGAGCAATGCTTTCAACTACTATTATTTTAAAGATATCCCAAGCATAGAGAAGAGAATGAAAGAAGTTGAAGCCGTTACCTGTGAAGACATTTTGAAATGCGCAAAAGAACTTTATAATGAAAAGAATTATGTTGTTTCAGTTTGCGGAGATTTAGAAAATTTTGATGGAATAAAAAATGCGTTTTAGTTAAACGCATTTTTATTTCGTAATTCTCTGTGGAATGTTATAGCGAAACGATGAGCTTCATCGCGAATGTTTTGTAATAAGCGCAGTTCCAAACTTCCTTTTTCAAAAACCAGTGGATTTGAATTTTGTGGGATAAAAACTTCTTCATTTTTCTTTGCAAGAGATATAATTGGAACATTTTCAAAACTGGTTCCGACAAGTCGTTCACAGACTGATGAAAGTTGACCCTTTCCGCCATCAATGATGAGTAAGTCTGGTTTTTTGGAAAACGAAAGGTCGAGTTTACTATCATAATCTTTCACTCGCCTTGAAAGAATTTCTTGTAAGCAAGCAAAGTCGTCATTTCCTTCAATTGTTTTAATTTTGAATTTTCTATAATCATTTTTATTCGGTTTTCCAAATTCAAAGACAACCATTGAACCAACTTTGTTGGTCCCTGAAATATGAGAAATGTCATAGCATTCAAGCCTTGTTAATGGTTTTGATAGCTGAAGTGCTTTTTGTAAGGCATTAGCCATTTCGAAATTTATTGTGTCATCTTTTGATATAATTTCTTTTTGAAGAAAGTTGGTTACATTTTTTGTTGCCATGTCAACTAGCTTTTTCTTTACTCCACGAATAGGAACAGCAAATTCAATTTCATGCTCGCATGAAACTGCAAGTGCTTCCTTTATCAGGTTGAAATCAAAATCTATATTAAATAGAATTAATTTTGGTATTAATTTTTCGTTATAGTATTGCAATAGGAAAGAGGAAACGGATTCAGAAAGTGATTCGCCTGAATTGGAAATATCAAAATTTTTGCTAAATAATATTTTCCCCGTTCGAACAATGGTGCAATTAATTGCTCGATGTCTTTCTGTTTCAATAACAGAAAAAATATCCATTTCAGCATTTTTTGCCAAGTCTACAATAGTCTTATTGGAAAGTTCATTTATCATTGCGAGACGATTTCGAAGAGTTATCGCCAGTTCAAAATTTTCACTTTCGCTTGCTAATTCCATTTTGTTTTTCAGAATTTCTTTTATTTCTTTCTCATCACCATTTAGAAAGTGTATTGCTTTGTTCACAATTATTTTATAGTCTTCTTGCGAAATTTTGTCACAGCATGGCCCACTGCAAAGCCCAAGAGAATAGTTAAGACATGGGCGTGTTCTTTTTTTAACTTTAAATTCTTTATTGCAGGTTCTTACAGGATATGCACTGTTTATTGTTTTTAGCAATTCATATGCGTTTATTTTTCCATAGTATGGCCCAAAATATTTTGCTCCATCTTTCTTTACTTTTCTCACAACACTGAATCGTGGGTACAAATCTTTTTGATTCACTCTTATGTAAGGATATTGTTTCCCATCTTTCAAAAGTATATTAAAGAAAGGTTTATATTTTTTTATCAAAGTATTTTCCAAAATGAACGCATCTAGTTCGCTTGGAGTAATTATATATTCAAAGTCATGGATATTGTCGACCATAAGTTGAACTTTTATCGGCTTTTTAGTGTTTTGAAAATATTGCGAAACCCTGTTTTTTAAGTTTTTCGCTTTGCCAACATATATAATCTCACCGTTGATATTTTTCATTAAATAAACGCCACTTGACAGTGGGAGAGATTTTACTTTTTGATTTAAATTATCTATCATTATTTTCCTTGTTTAAAATTTTTTTCAAATATTTGCCTGTATAACTATTTTCGCATTTCGCAACTTTTTCAGGGCTTCCAAAAGCAACAATTTCACCTCCGTGGTCACCTCCATCAGGCCCTAAATCAATTATATAATCCGCAACTTTAATTAAGTCTAGGTTATGTTCAATCACAACAACAGTGTTTCCTTTGTCAACAAATTTTTGCAAAATGTTAACGAGTTTTTTTACATCATACATATGAAGTCCTGTTGTTGGCTCGTCGAGAATGTAAAGAGTTTTTCCTGTTCCGCGTTTTGCAAGTTCTGTTGCAAGTTTAACTCTCTGTGCTTCACCTCCGCTCAATGTTGTTGATGACTGTCCCAGCTTGATGTATCCAAGCCCAACATCATAAAGAGCTTGGAGTTTAGTTCGAATTGCGGGAATATTTTTGAAGAAATCCAATGCAAATTCAACTGTCATATCTAATACATCATTTATATTTTTTCCTTTGTATAAAACAGACAATGTTTCTTGATTATATCTTTTTCCTTCACACACTTCACAAGGTATTTCCACATCTGGCAAGAAGAACATTTCAATTGTCTTGACACCTTCCCCTTCGCACTTTTCACATCGTCCACCTGGGATATTAAAACTGAAACGAGAAGAAGTAAATCCCTTTACTTTTGCAGTTTGTGTAGAAGCAAAAAGTTCACGAATTGGAGTAAAAACTCCAGTGTAAGTTGCAGGATTGCTTCGTGGTGTTCGTCCGATAGGAGATTGGTCAATGTTTATTACTTTGTCAAAGAGTTCAAGACCTTGAACTTTTCCATGTTTTCCTTCAGGTCGTTCAGTTCTGTTTAACGCATTTGCGAGAATAGGATATAAGGTTTGGGATACTAGTGAACTTTTCCCGCTCCCACTGACTCCTGTTACGCATGTGAAACAACCCACAGGAAATTTTGCTTCAATGCCTTTAAGATTATTTTCTGTGCATGATGATATTTTGAAAAATCCTTTTGGACGACGTCGTTTTTTTGGAATTTCAATTTTTTCTTTTCCGGAAAGAAATTTTCCGGTTATGGAATCTGGACAATTCATTATGTCTTGTGGAGAGCCAGTTGCAATTATTTCTCCACCATGAACGCCTGCGTATTTGCCTACATCTACCACGTAGTCTGCATATAGAATTGTTTCTTCGTCATGTTCAACCACAATCAGAGTGTTGCCTAAGTTTCTGAGAGAAAAAAGTGTGTTCAAGAGTTTTTCATTGTCAACTTGGTGAAGCCCGATGCTTGGTTCATCAAGGATATACAAAACACCTGTGAGTCCACTTCCAATTTGAGTTGCAAGACGTATTCTTTGTGCTTCTCCGCCACTCAATGTTTCTGCTTGGCGAGAAAGTGTTAAATATGAGAGTCCAACATTTTTCAGAAAATCTAGTCTAGATTGAATTTCTTTTATGATAGCTTCTGATATTTTTCGTTCATAGGTTGATATTTTTATATTTTCTATAAACTCTGAAAGTTTTTCAATTGACAGGTCGCACATTTCTGCTATGTCCAATCCATTAATTTTTATTGTTAATGCACTTTCTTTTAGGCGCTTTCCGTGACAATCAGGGCATTTTTGATTCTTCATCAATTTTTCTATTTCATTTTTCATGAATTCGCTTGTCGATTCTTTAAAGCGTCGTTTCAGATTATTTAAAATTCCCTCAAAAGGTGCGTGTACAAATTTCTCTGTTTTATTAATTTGATAGTACACGTCCAAGGCTTCATCACCAGTTCCATATAGAAAAATATCAAGTTTTTTTCTAGGCAAGTTTTTTATTGGTTCATTAAGGTCAATGTTGTATTTTTTTGATATCGCATCAAAAAATCCTTTGCATAATCCACCATATGTATATTTCCAACCTGAAACATTAAAGGCTCCACCTTTAACTGACAGATTGCTGTTTTTCAGTAACAAATTTTCATCAATATCCATTGTGTAGCCTAGACCAAGACAATTTGGACACGCACCATATGGGTTGTTAAAACTGAAAAGGCGCGGAGAAATTTCTTCAAGTGAATATCCGCAGTTAGGGCAGGAGTGTAGGGTGCTATAAACTTCGTGACGGTTGTTGTCAAAGAAAACATCTATAACTCCATGACTTAAGTTTAGTGTCTGTTCAACGCTTTCTGACAGTCGTTCTTTTATGCCATCTTTTATTGTTAGTCTGTCAACTATAACGGAAATTGAGTGTTTGATATTTTTGTCAAGTTCAATTTCTTCGTCAAGCTTTTTTATCTTTCCATCGACCAAAACTCTAGAGAAGCCTTTTTTTGAAATTGATTCGAAAATTTCCTTGTGCTGTCCTTTTTTACCTTTAATTATAGGAGCAACAATCAAGAGTTTTGTTCCATCTTCGTTTTCAAGCAACTTTTCAACAATTTGGTCAATTGTTTGAGTTGAAATTTCTTTGTTACAATTTGGACAAAATGGTTTACCTATTTTTGAATATAATAATCTTAAATAGTCATATATTTCCGTAATTGTTCCAACCGTCGAGCGTGGGTTATGATTGGTGGATTTTTGGTCAATGGAAATTGCTGGTGAGAGCCCCTCAATGCTATCGACATCTGGTTTTGACGATTGACCAAGAAATTGTCTGGCATACGAAGAAAGTGAGTCCATATATCTTCTTTGACCCTCTGCAAAAATTGTGTCAAATGCGAGTGTACTTTTTCCGCTTCCGCTTACACCAGTGAAAACAATAAGTTTGTTTCTTGGAAGTTCAAGATTTACATTTTTTAAATTGTTTTCTCTTGCACCTTTAATTATTATTTTATCGTTTTGCATTTTCCAACCTCTTTTTAAGTTTTCCAATTTCTTCTCGATATTTTATCGCGAGTTCAAAGTCTAAATTACCCGATGCAATTTTCATAAGAGATTTCAATTTTTCAATTTCTTCTGGAATTTTTGACACAGCAATTTGTGACTTTGATTTTTTTGTAATTTCTAATGTATTTTTAATTTCTTTTTGAATTGTTGTAGGTGTTATATTATGCTCTTTATTAAATTTTTCTTGGATTGCTCTGCGTCTATTTGTTTCATCAATTGCAACTTTCATTGCTCCTGTGATTTTGTCTGCAAACATAAGAACATGACCTTCGCTGTTTCGTGCCGCTCTTCCAATCGTTTGAATAAGGGCTCCTTCACTTCTGAGGAATCCTTCTTTATCGGCGTCCAAAATTGCAACCAACATAACTTCTGGAAGGTCAAGTCCTTCGCGCAGAAGATTAATTCCAACAAGGACATCATATTCACCACTTCTTAAATCATTTATTATATCAATTCGTTCCATTGTGTCAATTTCAGAATGGAGATATCTTGCTTTAACTTTATGTTCAGAAAGATAGGTCGTTAAATCCTCTGCCATTTTTTTAGTCAGGGTCGTAACAAGTGTGCGTCCACCTTTTTCTGTCGTTTCTTTGATTTTCTCAAGCAAAACAGGAATTTGTCGTTCTGTTTTTAAGACTTCGATTGATGGGTCTAAAAGTCCTGTTGGGCGAATTAATTGTTCGGTGATTTTGTCCGCTACTTCCAGTTCATATTTCCCAGGAGTTGCGGAGATGTAAATTGTTTGATTGATTTTTTGCTTGAATTCATCAAAATTCAAAGGTCTATTATCATAGGCAGATTTAAGTCTAAATCCATATGTAACTAAACTATCTTTTCTTGCACGGTCTCCGTTATACATTGCACGAATTTGTGGAATTGTCATGTGACTTTCATCAATCAAAGTGATAAATCCTTTTGGGAAATAGTCGAGCAGAGTGAAAGGTGCTTCGCCAATATTACGGCCATCAAAATATCTTGAATAATTTTCAATTCCGTTGCAATAGCCAACTTCTTTCATCATTTCTATATCATAATTAACTTTTTCGTTTAATCTTTGTGCTTCAACATATTTTTTTTGATTTTCAAATTCTTTAACTTCAATTTCTTTGTCTTTTGCAATTTGTTTAATTGCCTTTTCCATTCTTTCTCGCGAAATTGCATAGTGAGTTGCTGGGAAAAAAGTATAAGATTTTAATTCAAAAAGTTTTTCTCCGGTTAAAGGATTAAATTGATAAATTCTTTCAATTTCATCGCCGAAAAATTCAATCCGAATAGCCAGTTCACTGCTGTCAGCAGGGAACACGTCGAAAGTGTCACCTCTCACTCGGAAAGTACTACGCTTAAATTCTAAATCGTTTCGTACATATTGTATCTGAACAAGTCTTCTAATTAAACTGTTGCGTTCAACTTCGTCGCCTTCACGAACATTTACTTGCAGTGAAGAATATTCCTCTGGGTCACCAAGACCATATATACATGAAACTGAAGCCACTATAATTGTGTCATTTCTTTCAAAGAGTGAAGCAGTCGCACTGTTTCTAAGTTTCTCTATTTCATCATTAATGGCCATGTCTTTTTCTATGTATGTGTCAGATGAAACAATATAAGCTTCAGGTTGATAGTAATCATAATATGACACAAAATATTCAACACGATTGTTAGGAAAAAATTCTCTGAACTCATTGCATAATTGAGCAGCAAGAGTTTTGTTGTGTGCAATAACAAGTGTGGGGCGATTTAAGTTTTTTATTATATTTGCCATCGTAAAAGTTTTCCCGCTTCCAGTTACTCCCAGCAAAACTTGATTTTTTAGCCCATCATTCAAACCTGCAGTCAATTCATTGATTGCGTGTTGTTGGTCTATAGAAGGGGTATAATTTGAAAAAAGTTCAAAATTCTTTTTTTCCATTCTATTATTATAACCTATTTTATAAAAATCTAATATAAATTTGG
Source organism: Clostridia bacterium (assembly GCA_016297845.1). Lineage (GTDB taxonomy): Bacteria > Bacillota > Clostridia > Christensenellales > UBA1242 > UMGS687. The sequence continues at coordinate 823 of JAEDFV010000010.1, read as the reverse complement.
GCATATTGCAAAGTATTAATTGTGAATATCTGATAAAAATTTGCACAAATTAAGTTTGGGAGGTGAAAAACATGAACGGACAATGGAGACCAGGTGAACAAGCACCAGAATCTGCAAATTACGCTTGCTATGATGCAAACGGAAGATGTGGCGGAGCAACTTACCTTGAAAAAGGTCAAAGATTTCCTGCTACACAACATTCTGGAAGTTACTACGTAAAGGAAGACTAATAAAAAACCGCCATTGAAGGCGGTTTATTTTTTGTTTAGATTATTAGTGTGGGACAAAAGGTTTGAACCGCTTTGCAAGAATTCGCCAGAGACAGGTCTCAATAGCAACCGGCGCTATAAAACTTGCCCATTGGGGCAACTTTTTCTTAATTCTTACATAAGTCCCTTTTTCAAGTTTTTTTATATCAATAAAAAATTAAGCATTTCTGCTTAACGTTTCTAATCTGGTGCGGATAAAGGGACTTGAACCCCCACGGTCTCCCACTAGATCCTAAGTCTAGCGCGTCTACCAATTCCGCCATATCCGCATGAGAACAATATAGCATATTCATTCTGGAATTGTCAATTATTTTAAAATAGTTTTAATGTATAAAGAGGGCAATGTGTGGAAAACTATTTTATAGAGGAGGTAATATGACATTTATAGTTTTAAACATTATTTCATTCATACTCGTTTTGCTAGGGGCATTAAATTGGGGGCTTATTGGAATTTTTAACTGGAATATGGTGTCAGCAATTTTCGGCGGATATAATGTAGGAAGCATTATAACTTATATTCTTGTTTTTGTTGCTGCTCTTTGGCTTGCTTTCTA
>JAEDFV010000009.1 GCA_016297845.1 Clostridia bacterium | reverse complement strand
ATCAAAAGAAATAGTGTACTATCAAGAATTCAAAAAAAATAAAATATATTTTGGCACTCCTGTTGAAACTCCAAGAAATTTTTCATTTGTCATAACAAAAAATGGCAAAATCTTTGATGAATTATCAGGGAATTTTGTTATTTCAGCAAAAAACATTCCTGAAACAACCCAAGCATTAAAACTTTATAAATTAAACAATGGGAAAATGCCAAAATTTTTTGAAGCAGAAACATATTTTGTAAATAGAAATATATTTGAAAACTTTGGTTTTGAAACTGCTCAAGTTGAACTTGAGGATAAAGAATTTGAAACATTCAACGTAGTTTGCTATGGCAACATCTCTTTCAAAGTAACAAATCCAAAAAAACTGCTTGAATACTTAATTCCGCTTATGGGAATTGTCAGTTCAATTGAAACACAAAAAACTATTGTAAAATTCATTAATGAAAAAATTACAAGAATTATTGAAAAAGAAAATCCAACAGCAAGAAAGTTGTATTTCAAAGACGAACTTTTAATGAAATTAATTTACAATAAACTTTCAAAATACCTTGCAGAAATTGGAATTGAATTGTTAAAAATTAATTTAACTGAAACAAAATTTCCATCAAAAATTATGTCTATTCTTTCAAAACTAGACGTACCTAATGGGTCAACAATTTTTGGTGGACAGAGTTTTGAAGAATGGCAAATTAAAAACCCAACCGAAACAAAGCAAAACAAACAAAAATTTGTCACAATTATTCCAACTGGGAATAAGAATGGCCCTTTCTTCAAAGAAAGCATGGCACCATATTTCTTCGCTGATGAACCAGCAAAAGAAGAAATCAAACCAAAGAAAAAATCAATTTGGCGCAATATTGACCAAATTGATAATGAAGAAAAAGCCAAGCAAATAGTTGATTTAGACGACGAGGATTAGAATAAATTTTCAACAAACTCAACTGCGTCAAATTCTTCTATATCTCCAACCCCTTCTCCAACACCAACATATAAAACTGGGATTTTTAATGTTTTAGCTATTGATATAATAATTCCACCTTTTGCCGTACCATCGAGTTTTGTTAGAATTATTCCATCTAATTTTATAAATTCATTGAAACTTTCAATCTGATTGACTGCGTTTTGTCCTGTTGTCGCATCTATTACAATTAAATTGTATTGATTCGCTTCAGGATATTCTTTTTTTATAATGCGGTCAATTTTTGCTAGTTCGTTCATCAAATTCTCTTTTGTGTGCAAGCGCCCAGCAGTATCAATCAATGTCACATCAGTATGCTTTGCCTTTGCACTTGAGATTCCATCATAAACAACTGCTCCTGCGTCTGCCCCTTCAGAATGTTTTATTATTCTCACTTTAACTCTGTTTGCCCACTCAGTTAATTGGTCAGATGCAGCAGCACGAAATGTGTCCCCCGCAACAAGACACACATCTTTTCCTTCTTCCTTTAATTTCCCTGCAAGTTTTCCTAGAGAAGTTGTTTTTCCAACACCATTTACACCTATAACAGATACAACAGCTGGCGATTTGAAATATCCCTTTTCTGATTTTTCTGGCTTAATTTCTTGGAAAATGTCAATCAAAATTGTTTTCAATGCTTTCTTTACATCTTCCCCATTTCTAATTTTATTTTTACGCGCGTAAATTCTCAATTCATCAACAATTTCTATGCTCGCGCGAGCACCAATATCAGAGGAAATCAAAACATCTTCAAGTTCTTCATAAAACTCATCTGTAAGTTCTCCTCCGCTCAGAATTGCATCAAACTTACGTGAAATTGATTCACGTGTTTTTTTTAATGCATTTGCAATTTTTTTAAAAATTCCCATTTTTTCTCTCTTTTTATTCTATAATTTCTAACGGTGCAATTTCTTTGACAAGAGTCTTTATCCCAAGTTTTTCAAACTCAATTTCAACAAACATCTCATCAGATTTCAACACCTTACCAGTTCCAAATTTAGGATGAGAAACAATTTGCCCCTCATTATAATTCTTAACTGTTTTATCAGTTTTCTCAATATATTCTTCATATTTAGTTTTTTGAGCAAAAGGATTGTAAGAATATTTTGTTTCAGGTTTCTCTGCAACATTAAGTGCTTCGCTGTAATAAACTTTTTGAAATTTTTGTTCAGGTGAAAGTTGCGGACTCATTTTTTCTTGACCTGAGAGTCCAAGTTCTTTCAAAAATCTTGAATCAATTTCATATTCCCGCCTTCCATACAAAAATCTTGTTCTACAACGTGTCAGCATAAGATTTTCTTTTGCTCGGGTAATTGCAACATACATAAGCCTACGTTCTTCTTCCATGTCTTCATCTTTCCCATATGCTCTTGAAATAGGAAATATTTTTTCTTCCAGTCCAACAATGAAGACATATCTGAACTCAAGTCCTTTAACTGAATGGATTGTCGCAATTGTCACAGCATTGTTCTCACTATCCATTGTGTCTATATCAGAAACAAGAGTTACGCTTTCAAGAAAATCCAAAAGAGTCCCCCCAGGATTGTTCTTTTCAAACTCTTGAACCGCAGAAATGAATGTGTTTATATTGAGTTGACGTTCAAGGTCTTCTTCACTTCCACTTGCATAAGCACTCTTTATATTAAAATCTTTTATTACTTTTTCAACAAAATTTGAAAGTGTTAAATCTTCATAACTTGACAAAAGCGAAATATATATTTTTTTGAAATTTTCAAGTTTTTTTGTCAATGCCCCCAATTCAAATTTCTCACTTTGCAGAACAAGATTCATAAGACTTAATTCATTCTCGCTTGCAATTGTTGTAAGTGTTTTTATCGCGCTGTCGCCAATTCCACGTTTAGGGAAATTTATTATTCTCAAAAATGATATATCATCACGCGGATTTAAAAACAAACGTAAATATGAAATTAGATTTTTTATCTCTGCTCTTTCATAAAACTTGAATCCACCATATATTCTATGAGAAATGTTATATGTAAGGAACTTTTCTTCAAAAGGTAATGTAAGTGCATTAAGCCTTACAAGAACAGCAAAATCACTATATGAATAGCCTTCATTTTGAACAAGGTCAACAATTTCACGTGCAACAATTTCTGCTTCTTCGCGCTCATCATAAACAAGGCGCACTTCAGGTTTTTTCCCTTCTGATTTGTCCGTCCAAAGATTTTTATCAATTCTTGATTTGTTTTTCTTTATTAACTCATTTGCAAGATTTAATATGTTTTTTGTGGAACGATAATTTTGTTCCAGTTTAAAAACTTTCACATTTTCAAAATCATTTTGAAAATCAAAAATATTATTATAATTTGCACCGCGCCATGTATAGATGCATTGGTCTTCGTCCCCAACAACAAAAATATTTTTATATTTTCCTGCCAAAAGCTTAACAAGGTCATATTGAATTTTGTTAGTATCTTGGAATTCATCAACTAAGATATATTTAAATCTTTCTTGATATTTTTCAAGCACATTTGGACATTTGACAAAAAGTTCATAAGTTTTATTCAATAAGTCATTAAAATCCAACGCGTTCGCTTTCTTAAGTTCGTTTTCATACATTAGATAAGTTTTCTTTATATAATCAAAGTTTGAAAGATATGAATATAATTTTTCATACTCTTGAATTGACAAATTATTGTTTTTCAAGTTTGAAATGTGAAACATTATGCTTTTCTTTGTTTCATCTTTGTCAATTTTTAAATTGGAGAAAATGTTTTTAAAAACTTTATCACTGTCTTGGTCTGAATATATAGTAAAATTATTTGTATAATCTCCCAGTGCTTCAATTTCTTTTCTCAGAATTCTAGCGCACATGGAATGAAACGTTGAAATCCAAACATTTCCTTCTTGTCCAACAATTTGGTCACATCTTTCTTTCATTTCCTTTGATGCTTTGTTTGTAAACGTTATTGCCAAAATATTATGTGGTGACACATGTTTTTCTTTTATCAAATATGCAATTCTATGAGTCAAAAGGCGCGTTTTCCCGCTTCCCGCACCTGCAACAACCAAAACAGCCCCTTCTGTTTGAAGGAGTGCTTTTTGTTGTTCGTCATTTAGATTTTGCAAAATATCCACGAAATTAATATAACATAGATATTGAAAAAATCAAACTAAACAGCATTCGAAAATTCGTTTTCTTTTTCAAAACGTTGTTTCATTTGCCTATACTTATCCGCCAAATTAAAAATATATCTTTCTTTGTCCTTTTCAGATAAAGTGCTGAATCTTGATTTGTCAACAAGTTGTCCAAGCGGGTTAATAATATCCCTGTTTTCGCTAAGAATTTGACAAACCTTTGAATATAATTTTTCATCTTCTTTTGAACTGAGTAGCATAAGTTTATACTCTGCCAAATATCCGCTGTTTCTCACGTTGTACTCACCTTTCCCATTTAAATATTTGTGGTTACTCAACCTATTTTTTGCTTGCCTTGCAAGTCTTTTTAGTGCATCACAATTATAATTTTTTTCCATAATTTCCTCCTCAAATCATTTGTATTTGCGAAGTCAGTATATAGGATTAAATCTTTTAAAAATTAAGAGAAAAATCGGTTTTAAAGTCGAAAAACATAGGTTAATAAATTAAAATATCGAATTGAAAAAACATTAAAATTTTTACTACAAAAAGGTACAAAATGTGCTGTTTTTTTTATAAAATTTTTCTACATTTATAAAAATTTTTATAAAATAAATATAAAAATTTAATCAAAATTTTTGTTTATTTTTTATGATGTGGTAATATAATTATCAAAGGAGAAGAATTTATGACATTTTGTATTAATAAAAAAGAAGAAGAACCTGTATTTCACAAAGGCGAAAATGGTCTTGTTTTGAAAGAAGGAAAACACTTTTTGGAAAATTGCAACAACGTGACAGCGACAGGGAAAGCAGTGATTTTGGAAACAACAAATTCAAATTTTAATGAAATTTCTGGGAAAACAGTTGTACACGTTTTTAACAGTGGTTCAATTAAACTCCTCAAGGGAAAAGCGACAATTGGAATGTTTAAAACTGGAATCATAACAAAAGTTGAAGGCAAAGCAAAACTGACAACTGTTAACAGTGCAGAAATTGATTATTTAAAAAATAAATCACGAATCGGGACTTTCAATGCTGGAAGCATAAAATTCATGGACGACAAATCAAAAGTTATAACTTTTGACAGTGGAAAGATTTTATATATCAGAAACAGTGCCAAAATTGGAACATTAATTAATGGTGACATTTTTGCCCTTGAAGATAATGCAAAGATAACAACTATAATGAACGGTTCAATTAAACATTTGCTCAACAAATCAATAATTGGAACAATAAACAACGGTTCAATAGACAAAGTTTGTGACCAATCAAAAATTTGCAGTCTTAACAATGGTAATATATCTCTTCTTATGGGAAATTCAAAAATTGATGCCCAAATTGAAGGAACGGTTGAAAACAAAAGTGGCGATAGCAAAATTATTTATGCTCAAAATCAAGCAAATAATTTTTCAGTTACCCTTCCAATTAAAGAACAAGGTTTAAAATCTTCATTAAATCAAGAAGAATATAACAACGAAAATGAAGAATTGATTGAAACGTCAGAAGAATAACATATTGTTATAAAAAATTTAACCATATTAAAAAACGTCTTTCTTTTGGGACAAAAAACGACTAAAAGAGTTTTTATAAATATGGTTGATTTTTTTTATTATTATGGTATAATAATCATGTTGCACTGAGTGGGGAGCCAGCGGTGCCCTGTACTTGCAATCCGCTACAGCAAGACTGAACGATTGATTGCGGTGAATAATTCTTTCGGTATGAGACATAAATTTTGTGTTGAAATCAAGGTCTTAAGCATTGTTTAACTGTGAACCATGTCAGGTCCTGACGGAAGCATCATTAAGCAGACCTAGACAAGTGATTTAAGGAAACTTTGGTGGAGCAAAATCTTATGGTGGCTCGTTTGGATTGTTCAACAAAACAATCTGTGCAACACGGCTTTTGCCGTAAATTTAACAAAGGAATAATAGCAATGAATAATGACAACAAATTTGAACATTTAAGTAAAGAAGATGTATTAGTGGTTTCTGCATTTTTTGATGTGATATCAAACCATTCATTAGAGTCTCCAAAAGAACAAGATAGTGAAGAAAAAGCTGAAAATCAAGAAACTAACGAAACAATTGAAAGCAACGTTTCCAATGAATATTATGAAGGAAATGTGTACAACGACCCAAAAAGAATTAAAGAATTGAGTGCCATAATTGAAAACTACTCAGATAACGACAAATACTGTATTGAAAGCCTTAAAAAAGAATGGATAAATAATATTAAAATTAAATTTAAAGAGAAAAATAAAGAAGCACGCAATTTGTCTTTATTAAAAGTAATTTCAGCAGCAAAAAAATATTGGTATTTCTTGGAAAAATATGAATCAAATTATCTTAACAATTTAGAACTGCTTCAACTGGGAAAAGAAACTTTTAATTTAATTAAATACAATTATAATACTTTTCTTGGTGCATCTAAGAAAAAAAATTCAATTGGCTTAGATTATTCTAGAAATATATGATGCTCCCAAGCATACACCAAAAATTAACAGTAAATATAACGTTAAAAGCAAGAGACCTTTTATCTTGCTTTTTTTCTTATTCTTTTTTTCTTCAATCTCAACTTCAAAGATACGTCTGCCTCTTGGAAGCGGAGAAACACAAAAAACTTCTTTGTCAAAATATTTAACTGAAACATACTCCCCTGCTTTCAAGTAACTCATGAGTTGAGCAATGGTTTCATAATCAACTTTGAATTTTTTTGGCATAAGACGAATTAGGTCATCAACTTCCAAAACTTTGTAAGACCCTTCTTGACATTCTTTATTTACGATACGTAAAAGTTCTTCACAACGTTTATCTAACATATAAATATTGTTTGCAAAAGAAAAAATATTATTAAAAAACAATCCCCCGGATTGTTTTTCTTAACGCTTAGTTCGATTCCCATCAGCCAAACAGACAAAAAAAAGAAAGTATTAATACTTTCCTTTCTTCTTCAAATATGGTACCCTCATGGGGAATCGCTCCGCTTCGCATGCCGTCGCCTCTGGCAGGGCTCGCTTTCACGCCGGCGCTAAAAAACAATCCCCCGGATTGTTTTTCTTAACGCTTAGTTCGATTCCCATCAGCCAAACAGACAAAAAAAAGAAAGTATTAATACTTTCCTTTCTTCTTCAAACATGGTACCCTCATGGGGAATCGAACCCCAGATTCCGCCGTGAGAGGGCGACGTCTTAACCGCTTGACCATGAGGGCATATCAATATCTTTTTTATTATATCAAAAGAAAATAAAAAAAACAAGTGTTTATAACTTGTTTTTTTAAACTTTATTTTATTCTTCTTCAATCAATGCCTCATAAACAGTTTCATAGATTGTTGGTGCTTTTTCTCGCCACAAATGAACTGCATTTATTGCACTTGAACGTGATGGCGCACGAAATTCGATATTAAACATTGGTTCACTATCAAATGGCGAACGAATTCTCAATTTTAAATTATATGAACCATCTTCAAGTTTTTCATAGTCAGCAAGATATTCTTGGGAACGTTTAAAAATAAGTCTATTTTGCTTTGTAAATTCCGTTATTTCTTCTCTTAAAGCGAGTGGAATACGTCTATAAAAGTGAGAAAGACAATTTCTCCCTTCATAAGTTATGTTATATCTTGGCTCTTCACCATTTTGGTCAATGTTGTAAATAAAGCCAACTTCTAACAAGGAATATAAAATTTCTTTACATTCCATGTAATTTATCCAATTATTTCTGCTTGAACACATATCTAAAATAGAGTTTTCCGCAAGCGGAATCTCAATTTTTTCAAGAACGAATAGCAAAATTAATTTATTGACTGTTGAGTCTGAACTTATGTTCATTTTTTCTCCTGTTAAATTGAATATTTATATGCACCTGCAATTTTGCCAGTAACGAGTTGTTTTCCATCACTAATTCTACTTAAAATTGGAACTTCGGAAAGTTGTTTAAACTTGTCATTAGAACTAACCGCTATTGAAGGTTTTTCATAATCAAATTCTGCATAAATAAGTTTTCCTTTTCCTCCGAGAGAAATGCTTCGCAAACCTTTTCTATATCTTGCAGAAAGTCCAAATTCAGCAACTGAAATTCGTTTTCCAACACCTTTATCTGTCAAAATTGTTAAGAATCCCGATTTATCAACTTGGGTTGCATACAAAACACTGTCGCCTTGGTCTAGATTCATTCCTTTAACCCCACCTGAAACTCGACCTTGAACTGGGATATCTGTTTTTTCAAAATTAAGAACCATTGATTGTTTTGAAACAAACAAGACGGAACCTTTTTCTTGATATTCTTGGACATCAACAACTTCTTCGCCTTCTTTCAATTTTATTGCTTGGAAGTATGCCTTTGCGATATCATACTCTTCAAATTTAGAACGTTTTACCATTCCATCAGTTGTAAAGAAAATTAGTTCTTTATCGTCAAATTTTTCAGGAAGTACAAAAAATTTTATAACTTTTTCATCACTCGCGATTTTCTTATCAACTGTTTTCAAAAGATTTCCTTTTTCTTTCCATTTTGATTCTGGGATGTTCCCCGCAACTGTTTTGTAACAATTTCCTTTGTTAGTGAAAATCAAAACTTTCTGGGTGTTTTTCACCTTCAAAAGTTGTGTGTGAATATGTTCAATTGTTGTTGTCTCAGAAACTTCCTTCTGTGCAAGTGTATAATTTTTGAGAGGAATTGATTTTATATTTCCACTTGCTGTAACGCCAAGTATAACTTCACTTTCCATTATAATTGGCTCAGATTTAACTTTTGTTTTTACTTCTTCAATTTGCAATTTTTTATCAAACGTGCTCTTTCTTGGGTTTTTGAATTTGCGTTTAATCTCTCCCAATTCTGTTTTTACAACTTGAAGTTGAAGACGTTTGCTTTCATAAATCTTTGTAAGTTCGGCAATTCGAATTTTCAGTTCTGCAAGTTCTTCTTTAAGTTTATTAACTTCAAGATTAACAAGTCGGGCAAGACGCATATCCAAAATTGCTTGCGCTTGTTTTTCACTTAAAACAAATTTTGAGCGAAGTCGAAGTTTTGCTTCACTTACAGAAGCTGAAGTTTTAATGATTTTAATCACTTCATCTATGTTCTTAATTGCAATTAAAAGACCTTCTAAAATGTGAGCGCGGTCTTTTGCTTGGTCAAGTTCAAATTTTGTTCTTCTGAAAATAATCTCACGTTGATATTCAACATAGTATGAAATTATTTCCATAAGTCCCATTTGTCTTGGCTTTCCGCCTGCAATTGCAACCATGTTTATCCCAAAAGTAACTTGTAATTGGGTCTGTTTAAAAAGATGTTCCAAAATGTAATTTTCGTTTGCTTCTTTCTTTAAACGAATTACTGCTCTCATTCCCGTTCTATCTGATTCGTCTCGAATCTCTACAATTCCTGAAAGAATGTTTTTGTTTTCTTCACGGAGTTCAGCAATTTTTTGAAGAATTGCTGCTTTATTTGTTTGATATGGAACTTCGGTTATTACAATTGATTTTTTATCCCCCTTTTCCTCTATGTGAGTTTTTGCACGGATTATAATTTTCCCTTTTCCTGTTCGATATGCTTCCTTTAATTCATCGCCAGCAATGATTATTCCGCCAGTTGGGAAATCGGGTCCTTTTATAATTTTCATCATTTCGTCAAGAGAAATTTTTGGATTATCAATATATGCAATAACACCTTCAATCACTTCTGATAGATTGTGTGGAGGAATGTTTGTCGCAACACCAACAGCAATTCCATAAGCTCCGTTAACAAGTAAATTTGGAAAACGGCCTGGAAGCATAGTTGGTTCTTTCAAAGTATCATCAAAATTCAACATCCATCGAATTGTATTTTTGTCCAAGTCTCTCAACAATTCCATAGCCAACGGAGTTAATTTTGCTTCTGTATATCTCATTGCCGCTGCGCTATCTCCATCAATTGAACCAAAGTTCCCGTGGCCAAGAACTAAAGGTTCCCTGAGCAGATATGGCTGTGCCATTCTAACCATGGCATCATAAACAGAACTGTCGCCATGAGGGTGATATTTACCCATGCAATCTCCAACAATTCTTGCAGATTTTCTGAATTGTTTATCTGGTTGAAGACCGAGTTCAAGCATAGTGTAAAGAATTCTTCTTTGAACAGGTTTCAGTCCATCTTCAACACGTGGAAGTGCACGGTCTAAAACAACGTGTTCAGTGTATGGTATCATAGAATTATGCAAAACTGCTTCCAACGTTGTCAAAATAATTCCGCTTCCATCTGCCTCTGAAAGGTCAAGTTTTATTTGTTTTGCACGTTCTTTTCGAACATTGTTCTTTGGCTCACTTATTTGTTTGTCAGCCTCGATTTCATCTAAAACACTTTTTGAATTGTTTTCTTCTGACATCACATTTTTCCCGTTTGCTTCATCTAAAATTTCTTGATTTTCGTCTTTACTCATTGCTTTCTTGTTTCCTCTTTCAATATTATTTGTGTCTAGGTCATCTAAACTGATTTGTCCTTCTACAACATCATTTGTAACTTCTGGTTCTTCCTGGTTAGTTGTTTCAAGTTCATCATAACACATTTGTCCAGGAATTTTGTTTTCATCATCAAAATTTTCCATAGCTATGATATTTTATCACATTTAAAAACAAATTTCAAATAAAAAATTTATTTGACAAAAACATTTTACTTTTTGAACTTTTTAAAGTAAAATTCATTTATGATTAAAAAAGAATTTATTTGCCAAAAACAAGACAAACTTTTAAACATTGTTTCAAAAAATGAAATTAGTTATGCAAATGCTAACAAGCTGTTGAGAAAAAAAGACATCAGAGTTGACAATGTAAGAACAACTGAAAATTTAACAGTTTATCCAGGACAAAAAATAACTGTTTTTTTGCCTGAAGAAACTAAAATCAATGAAAGAAAATATTTTGATGTAATCTTTGAAGATGAAAATGTTTTGATTGTCAACAAACAAAAAGGAATTGAAGTTACATCTCAAACTGAAAATTCAATTGAAAAAATTCTTTTAAAAGAAAAAAAAGTTTTCCCACTCAATCGTTTAGACAGAAACACGGAAGGACTTGTTATCTTTGCAAAAACAAAAGAATTCTTTGAAAAACTAAAAAAAGCAATGAAAAATGGTGAAATTGAAAAGTTCTATTTACTTGAAGTTGTTGGCATTCCAAACTTTGAAAACAAGACTGTAATTTCATTCCTTCAAAAAGATGAAGAAAAAAGTGAAGTAAAAATTTTTGACAATCCAAAAAAAGATAGCGTAAAAATTGAAACAAATTTAAATGTTATAAATCGCTCTCCTGGCGGAACATCAATTTTAATTGCCAAAATACACAATGGAAAAACACATCAAATTCGCGCACAACTTGCACATATAGGCTTCCCTATTGTTGGCGACGGGAAATATGGAAAAAATGTTGACAACAAAAAATTCAAATCAAAAACACAAAAATTAACTGCATTCAAACTTGCTTTTAATTTTAAAGATAAAGAACTTAAATATTTAAATAATTTAAATTTGGAAATTAAACCCACATGGATTAACTAAGGAGACAAAATGAAAAAAAGAGTTGTTTTAATAACAGGAGTTTCATCTGGAATAGGCTTAGAACTGGCAAAGAAATTTATAAAAAGAGGCGATATAGTATATGGTTCAAGTCGACATGAATTTAATCTGGAAGGATTAAATCACATAGTTTGCGATGTTTCAAAATTAGATGATTGCCAAAATGCAATAAAAGAGATTGTTGAAAAAGAAAAAACATTAGATTTAGTGATAAATAATGCTGGAATGGGGATTTCTGGTTCAATTGAAAACACGAGCGAACAAGATGCTAGAAAAATTTTTGACACAAATTTTTTCGGAACATTTTTTATTTGCAAATCTGCCCTGCCATATTTAAGAAAAAGCAAAGGCCGAATAATCAATGTTTCATCAGTTGCAAGCAAGTTCTATATTCCCTTCCAAGGATTTTATTCTGCGACAAAAGCATCAATTGATGCAATTTCCGCAGCAATGCGCGCAGAAACAAAACCTTTTGGAGTAAAAATAACAAATGTTTTTCCTGGTGACACAAAAACCTCTTTCACAGCAAATCGCGTAAAACAAGACGATGGGGTCTATCAAGAAAGATATGTCTCTTCCATCAGCAAAATGGAGAAAGACGAACAAAACGGAATGTCAAGTAGCTATGTGGCAAAAGTTATCTTTAAAGTTGCAAACAAAAAGAATCCTCCACTCACAAAAACTATTGGTGTGCCATACAAAGTTTTACTCTTTTTAGCAAAACTTCTTCCAAACAGATTCATTGAATGGATTGTTTCAAAAATGTATTCATAAAAGGCGAAAGCCTTTTTTTTAACACTTTATTCAAACCTTTCATATATAAAGCCAGAGGGATAGTTGGAAGATTACAAAGATATTTTAAATAAAGAATATCCAGAAATTAAAAACTTTTGCAAAAATTCATATTATAGTGGAATTTTGCAAAATCTTTTTGCTGGTTCAGAAGGTGAAGTTATAATTTTTTTACAACTGCAATATCACTCCAACACATTAAAAAATTATAATCCAAAAATTTCAAAAATTTTGTATGAAATTTCTCTTACAGATTTAAAACATCAACAACTTTTGTCAAATGCAATTGAAATGACATATGGCAATCCAATTTATGCAACCACACAGGGAAAATGGATTGGAGGAAGACAAATTGATTATGTGAAAGACATAAAACAAATTATTCATGCAAATTTGGAGGCAAAAGAAAAAGCAATAATTGACTATAAACTTGCTATTTCAAAAATTGAAAATCAGCAAATCAAAATGCTACTTTCATCAATCTTATCGGACGAAGAAACTCACCGTATAATATTAAAAAAATTGATTAAATCAATAGAAAATTAACGAACTTAATTTGTATAATTTTAATTATGTGATACAATACTGTGATGGAAAAATATACAATACAAAAAAAATCGCTTAGATATATAGAAAATTTTGATGAGGATTTCAGTTTTAGTGATTACACCCCTCATGAATTATATGAAATGAATAAAGATAGCCAAAGCACAAAAAATTTCAAGGAAAAATATTTTGACTATTATGACGACATAAAATCACATACAAATAAAAAACAAGATTGGTAAAAAAATCAGCACATGCCGATTTTTTATTTATTAGACTTTAATTACATATTCCAATAATCAACAATTTGTTCAATTTTTTCAAAGAATTTTGTTGACTTAATTTCCTCTGTTGCATATATACTTTCTTCAAACAATAACTTTTCACCCAAATAAAATTTTATTTTTCCAAGTTCTTGTTCTTTTTCCACGGGTGCTTCAATTATTGTTGGAAGTTCGATTTTACATTCAACGTTTTCATACTCCTTAAGAGTCAATGGATATGAAAAATGCCTTATTGAATATGTTTCCACACTATCTTTTACACCCTTTTTTACACATACATTATTTGATGGAGAATATGAACCTAGTAAATTGTAGTTCTTGTAATTTTCAAATGCCAAGTTTGTAAGCCTTTCCGCCTCTTCAAACATTGGTCCACAATTCAAAACAACACAAATAACTCTCATATTATCTCGCTTTGTGGACGAAACAAAACATCTTCTGGCATTGTCAGTAAATCCTGTCTTAACCCCCTCACAACCTTCCATTTTCCAAAGTAATTTGTTTTTGTTTTTTAGTTGTTTTGCTTCCACCTCTTCATTTCCGCTTATGCAAATATTCTTTGTCGAAACAATCTCTCGGAACAAATCATTTTTCATTGCTTCAGCAGTTATTATTGCAAGGTCATAAGCAGAAGTATAATGATTTTTATCATCAAGCCCATGTGGATTTGCAAAACTAGTATTTTCAAGCCCCAAGTTTTGCGCCTCTTTGTTCATAAGTTTAACAAATTCTTCTTCACTGCCCGCAACTCTGCAAGCAATTGCAACTGCCGCATCGTTTCCAGAAGGAAGCATAAGCCCATACAAAAGTTCTCTTAACGATTTTTCTTCATTATTCCGCAAATATAAACTTGTTCCTTCCACGCCAATACATGAAGGGTCAACTTTGAAAACCTCGTCAAAATCAAGTCCACTTTTAACTGCTACAAGCGCAGTCATTATTTTGGTTGTTGAAGCCATTGCCAATCTTTCATTACAATTTTTTTGATAAAGAATTCTTCCACTGTCTGCTTCAATAACGACCATAGATTTTGCATAACAAGAAGTTTCTGTCTCATTAAAATTTGCTAGATTTTCAGCGCTCAACATGTTAATTTTGGCTGAAAACATTCCGCTTATTAAAAATCCGAAAACTAAAAAAACGAGAAAAATGCAGTTAAGTAATTTAACCTTTTTCATTTTCATTTCTCTTCTCCTTTCTTTTCATAGACTGAGCAAATTTTTGTGATGCCTTTGCCAAAACTTCCATTATTTTCTGAAAATTCTGTTCTGCTGTTGTAGAAACATATTTTACTTCATTTCCAGTTGAAACCAAGAAACCAATTGGACTGAGCATAACTCCGCCACCACTTCCACCTGCCATTGGATAATGTGTTGCAACTCGTCTAGTAGAAAGGTCTGAATATTCACCACCACCAACAACAAAACCTATTGAAACTTTTGAAACAGGAACAATCGATGTTCCATCGGGAAGATTAATTGGTTCACCAAAAATTGTTTTTGTTGTGGATATAGATTGGAGCGAAGACAAAGTTTTTTCAATTAGATTATCAAGAGTACTTGTTTTTTCATATATTTTCATTTTAACACCTCAAAAGGTATTTTGCTCGACTTATAAAAATTTATTATTGTTTTTTCAATTTTTCTTGTAAAATCCTGTCCTGCTTTGTTCTTAGAATTGAAATTAGAAAACTGTAAGACACGTCAAAAATTGAAAGAGCAATTTTGCTCCTTAAAGCAAGAGCGCAATGTGCTTCATAGAAATCTGTTTTGTTGTTTAAATTTAAACTTGCCGTCGGTTGCCACATTTTTATTTTTGATAAAAGAACTAAAACTAAATTTGAAAAAAATGAAGAAAACAACGATGCTTTGAATGGGTCATCTAAACCTAGAATTGAATATACATTAATTTCACGAATTTTTACTTTGTTTGAAACTTCGTTTTTAAAAAAATTTAAGAAGCGAAGTTGTTCTTCTCCAAGTTCAATATCAACTTCATTATTGTGTCGTTTTGTTTTTAATAAAATGTCATTTCCTTTGATTTTTGCTTTTGCAACAATTATTTTTATTTTCCAAAGATATATTGAAATTGCGCCTCGATTTTTTATTACATCGGCATAAAATTTTATGTCCAAAGTAAAAGGGAAAATAAATATTATAATCGGAACAGCAAGAAAAAGAAGATATAAACTTTCCATATTTATATCTTCTCTAAAAAAATTATTTTTATAACGCAACTGTCGCTTTTGCTGTTAGTGACAAGTCTGAAAGTCCAAGGCCATCTTTCATAAGATAATAACCCGCACTTCCAATCATTCCTGCGTTGTCCGTGCAAAGTTCAAGTCCTGGAACATATAATTCAATTCCCAACTTTTTTGTTTCTCTTTCAAACTTTTCTTTCAACATAGAGTTTGCAGAAACGCCCCCTGCAACAACAAGTTTCTTTGTTGAAAGGCTTTTACAAGCATTAATTGTTTTCGAAACAAGTTCATTTGTCGCTTCATCTTGAAAACTTGCACAAATATCAGGAACAGAAACAGGTTCTCCGTTTTGTGTAAGTTTGTGAACATAATTTATAACTGCAGTTTTCAATCCACTAAAACTAAAATTAAATGTTCCCTGCATAGGACTGTGTGAAATGAAGTTTATTGATGCCTTTCCATCTTTCGCATATTTTTCAACATTTGGTCCACCAGGATAAGAAAGACCAAGAACTCTAGCAACTTTATCAAATGCTTCTCCAACTGCATCATCAACAGTTGAACCAATTAACTCATGAGTATTATAATCTGTCACGTTCAAAATCGCTGTATGTCCACCGCTCACCATAAGACATACAAAAGGCGGAACTAATGTGTTTGATGTCAAATAATTTGCAGCAATATGCCCTTTTATATGACTCACTGCAATAAGCGGAACATCAAGAGCAAACGCAAGCGACTTTGCGAAATTAACACCAACTAAAAGTGCACCAATAAGTCCCGCTCCATATGTAACTGCAACGGCATCTATCTCATTTTGAGAAATCTTTGCAAGTTCAAGCGCTTGTTTATAGAGCGATGAGACAGCAAGAATATGGTTTCTCGAAGCAATTTCAGGAACAACTCCGCCGAAACGTTTGTGAATTTCAATTTGAGAAGCAACAACATTTGAAAGAATTTTTCTTCCATTTTCCACGACAGCAATGCTTGTTTCATCACAAGAAGATTCAATAGAAAGAATGCGCACAATTTCTTTTGTTCGCAATTTTTCATATTTATCTTTCATTCTTTCATAATACATACTTATTCTCACACTTGGAGTGCAGTTATTGCAGAGACAAGAATTATATCACGCACAGAGCACCCTCTTGATAAATCATTGACAGGCTTTTTTAAATTTTGCATTATTGGACCAATTGCCTTGATTTTTCCAAAATATTGAATAGCTTTATATGTAATATTTCCAGAGTTCAAGTCAGGGAAAACAAGAACATTGGCTTCACCATCAAGTGACCATGATGGACATTTTATGTCGCTAACGCGTTTTGAGATTGCACTGTCAAGTTGGACTTCGCCATACACATCAAATTTCTTTCGTTTAACAAGCGCTGTTGCTGTTTTGACCTTGTCAACACTATCACCCGTGGAAGACCCATTTGTTGAATATGACAACATTGCAATTTTTGCTTTTTTATCTGTAAAAAGTTCATAGCTTTTCGCTGTTTGAATTGCTATTTGAGAAAGTTCTTCAGCAGACGGATTGACATTAAGCCCACAATCCGAGCCCAAAATCACATTGCGTTTTTTAAACACTTTTCCCTTCCCATAAAACATCATAAAAGATGAAACAATTTCTTTTTCATTTTTAGATTTAAGAATTTGAAGCGCAGGGCGAATCACATTTGCGCTTGGTTCTTCCGCCCCAGCAACCATTCCATCTGCATAGCCCGCTTCAACAAGAAGTGTCCCAAAATATAATGGATTCAAAAGCAATTTTTCTGCTTGTTTTTTATCAAGGCCTTTGTTCTTTCTCTTTTCCAAAAATATGTTCAACAATTCATCAAACAAGGTTGAAGTTTTTGGATTGATTATTGTAATTCCTTTGAGTTTATCCTTGTATCTCAAAACTAAAGAACTCTCATCGCCAAGAAAAATAACTTTTGCAATTCTTTTTTTATTTAACAAATATCCCGCTTCAACAATTCTGTCGCTATAACCAGCTTCAGGAAAGACAATTGTTTTTTGTTTTAATTTCGCAAGTTTAATAATCTTTTTTTCACTAAACATGATTTTCTCCAATGTTTCATATCAACTTAAATTTTAACGTAAAAATATTTTAAATGAATAGAAAATTTTTGTCAAATGTAAATAACAAATTAAATAACTTATTTTCAAAATTTAACCCGTTCAAAAAAACAAATTTTTTTCTTGCAATATTTTTTGTTGTTATTTTGCTTTCTATCGCAATTTCACCAAATAAATATATCTCTGTCACATTAAATGCATTTCTTGTTTGGGCAACGAATGTCTTGCCTGCTCTTTTTCCTTTTATGATTTTCACAAGACTGTTAATTGCAACTGGCTACGTTGAAAAAAGTTCAAGATTATTCTCTCCAATAACAAAAAAATTATATAACACACCAGCAATTTCATCTTATATCTTTCTCATGAGCATTTTATCTGGTTATCCGCTTGGTGCAAAGATTACAGCTGACTTATACAAACAAAACAAAATTTCACGTTCTGAAGCACATAGAATTTGCTGTTTTACATCAAATTCCGGCCCCATGTTCATTGTTGGAACAGTTGGCGTTGGAATGTTATTATGTCCACTTGCAGGATATATAATTTTAATTTCTCACATCATTTCCGCACTGTTAAATGGACTTATCTATCGAAAATATACGACTTATGAACTTCCTCGTGATTATATAGTTTCAGACAAAAAAAATGAAGATATATTAACTGAAACAATGATGTCAGCTGTTACATCTTCACTTGTTGTTGGAGGATACATCGTAATTTTTTGTGTTATAACCGAAGTTCTTTCATCTCTCGGAATGTTTGTTCCAATTGTAAACCTATTCGGAAAACTTGGCATTAATTCTTCCCTATCAAATGCTATTGTCACAGGATTTTTTGAAATGACAAAAGGCTGTCTGCTGATATCTCATGCCTCTGCAAGTCTTGCAATCAAAACCTCAATTTGCTCACTTTTGATTTCGTTTGGCGGATTGGGAATTTTCTTTCAAGCAATTTCATTTTTGAATGAATTCAAAATTTCAAAAAAACTGTTTTTTGTCCAAAAAACAACTCATGCAATAATAGCATTCTTAATTAGTTTTTGTCTTTCTCTATTGCTTCTCTAAAAAGCATTTTCTATTATAGTTATCTCATCGCCCAAAACTTCAGCAACATCAAACCTGCATTGATAATCAAATTTTTTAGTTGTTTTAAGATAATACATTGCCAAATCTCTGAGTTTTTTTTGTTTATAAAAATTAACCGCTTCTCTAGGAAGTCCAAATTTTGACGAAGTTCTCGTTTTAACCTCTACAAAAACAATCATTCCATCGTGTTTAGCAATTAAATCAATTTCTCCAATTGGACAGGTATAATTCCGCTCAATAACAATATATCCATTGTTTGTTAGGTAATCAAAAACTTTTGCTTCGCCTTTATCTCCCAAAATTTTGTTGTTCAAAGTGTTATTCTCCCAATTCTTCCTTTTCTGAAATCATCGATAATTGCCTTCGCCGTTCGTTCATAATCTATCTCCCCACCTTTTATCAAATATTTACGCGAAAGGGCAACATTTTCTAAAATTTCAAGTGGCGTTTTATCTTTTATGTCCAATCCATATCTTTCACAAAATTCTTTTGGATAACTTTCACAAAGTTCTTCAATCAAGAAAAGAGAAAGTTCTTCCGATGAAATTATTTCATCTTTTATTGAACCTATGAATGCAAGTTTTCTTGCATTTTTTTCATCAATCAAATTGGGCCACAACGTTCCCGGTGTGTCTAAAACTTCTATATTATTTGAAAGTTTAACCCATTGTTTTCCTTTTGTTACGCCTGGTTTGTCCCCAGTTATGGCACGAGCGTTTCCACAAAGATTGTTTACAAGTGTTGATTTCCCAGAGTTTGGAACGCCGACCACCATTGCACGAACAAAATAATTTACCCCCTTGCTTTTGTATCTATCAATTATTTTTTGACATAACTTATTAAGTGCTGATTCAACTAATTTAATTGCTCCCGATGCTGTGCTATTTAATTCTAAAATTGCATTATTTTCATCTTTAAGTTCTCTTTTAATTTCATCAATCTTTTTTTGATCTGAAAGGTCAATTTTATTAATAACAAACAAAATCGGTTTTCCTTTTGCAAGAGAAACAAACTCTGGATTCAAGCATGCTTTTGGAGCGCGACCATCAAGGACATAAATAAGTGCATCAATATTTTTTATCTCTTCCTGCATCATTCTCAGTGCTTTTTTCATGTGCCCCGGAAACCAATTTATCTTCTGCATTTCAACATGTCTCCTCTTCTTAACTTTGTTATTTCAACAGATTTTTGTTCTCGCCATTTTCTGATTTCTTCATGATTTCCGCTGAGCAGAACTTCAGGGACTTCAAGACCTTGAAAAACTTGTGGTCTTGTATACTGTGGATATTCCAACAAACCATTGGAATGGCTTTCTTCGTCTAGCGAATTGCGTGCCAGAACGCCTTCAATGTTTCTTGCAATTGCGTCAACTACAACCATAGCAGGAAGTTCTCCGCCAGTTAATACATAATCTCCAATTGATATTTCAAGTGGTTTGAAAATATCCAAGATTCGTTCATCGATTCCTTCATAGTGACCACAGAGAAATATGAGATGTTCTTCTTTAGAAAGTTCAACTGCTTTTTCCTGCTTGAAGACTTCGCCTTTTGGTGAAAGATAAATCAATTTACTCTTTTTTGTTATAACACTGTTTATTGCATCAAAAATAGGCTGAGCAGTCATCACCATGCCAGCTCCGCCCCCAAATGGTGTGTCATCACATTTTTTATGTTTGTCCTTTGAAAATTCTCTAATGTCTATAATATTAATTTCAAGTTTCCCGCTATCTTTTGCACGACCTATTATGCTTTCAAAAAGAGGACTAAACATGTTTGGAAATAACGTCAAAATATCAATTTTCACGGATTTATTATAAATCAAATTCAATAATATAGCAAACATTTCAAACATATAAATATTTGAGTAAAGGAGATAAAATGAAAATTAAAAAAATTGCAACAAAAATTTTAATTGGAGTTTGTTTTGTGAGCATTGTTGCTCTTCTTGTCATTATTTTTACAGGTTGTTCAAGTGAAATTGAAAAAATTGAAGGAACTCTTTCAGCTTACACCATGGATATTGATTTTGATGACAACACAAAAAGCCTCACATGCTCAGAAAATGTTTCGTATATAAATGCGACAAACACAGCATTAAATCATATTTGCTTTCATCTATATCCGAATGCTTTTCGAGACGGAGCAAAAGCTTCAGTTGTTTCTCTCTCAGATTATTTAAAAGCATATCCCAATGGAAAGAGTTATGGAAACATTGAAATTAAAAATGTTTCAGTTTTGAATAGTATCGCAACATGTACGAATAGTTTTAGCATAGAACAACCAACATATAGTGAAATTTCAAAATACATCAACTCAAACAAATTGAATGAAAACCAATATTTTGTCGGCGGTGAAGACGAAAACATTTTGTATGTAATTCTAAAAACTCCGTTATATCCTGATGAAAGAGTCGACATTAAAATAGAATTTAATGTTACTCTTCCAAATATAAATCATCGATTTGGTTACGGCAATAACACTGTAAACATTGCAAACTTTTATCCAATAGCCTGTGTATTTAATAACGGAGATTTTGATAAATCACTGTATAATTCAAATGGTGACCCATTTTATTCAGACATGTCCAATTATTTAGTTAATTTAAAAATTCCAAAAAATTATTTAGTTGCAAATACTGGAAACGTAATTTCAAAAGAAGATTTTGAGGATAGACAACTATTAAACATAGAAGCAAATGTAGTTCGCGATTTTGCAATTGTTATGTCAAAAGAATTTAATATACTTTCTGAGACAATTGGCAAAACTGAAGTAAAGTATTATTATTTTGATGATGAAAACTCTTCTCTTTCGCTTGAAACTGCAACAAAGGCATTAAGTTTTTTTAGCGACTATATTGGAAATTATCCATATTCAACATTGAGTGTTGTTGAAACAAATTTTGTCCATGGAGGAATGGAATTTCCAAATCTTGTCTATGTGTCAAATGATGTCACAAATGTAGATTCATATCAACAAGTTATCATTCATGAAATTGCTCATCAATGGTGGTATAGCATGGTTGGAAACAGCGCATATAATTATGGTTGGCTTGACGAAGGGCTTACAGAATATTCAACTATCCTATTCTACGACCACCATCCAGAATATAAAGTTAATAAGGACACATTAATTTCAAACGCATATTCAAGTTATAATTTATTTATTTCTCTTTCAGAAAAAGTAAATGGCGAAGTGGACACATCTATGTCGAGAGCACTTTGCGACTATAACACAGAACAAGAATATGTCTATGTTGCATATGTAAAAGGAATGTTGCTTTTTGATTCACTTCGCGAAATTGTTGGTGCAAAAAAATTTCAAAAGTGTTTACAAAATTATTTTGATGAATATAAATTCCAAAATGTTACACCTGACAATTTAATTGCTTCTTTTGAGAAAACTACAAAAACTGATTTAAAAAATTATTTTGATTCATGGATTGAAGGAAAAGTTGTTTTATTAAAATAAATGTGATATAATAAACGTATGAGAAAAAGCGTTATAATAACAGGTGCATCAAAAGGAATAGGTGCAGAAACAGCAAAAAAATTTGCAAAAGAAGGATACAATGTTTTAATTAACTACAACACTTCCAAAAACAATGCAATTGAAATAAAAAAAGAAATTAACAAAAAATATCCCAATGTCATTGCCGAAATTTATCAATGCGATGTTTCAAAATATGACGAATGCAAAAAGATGACAAATTTTGCTTTGTCAATTTTTGGAAACATAGATTGCCTTATCTTAAATGCAGGAATTGCTCAAAACAAGCTTATTATTGACACTTCCCCAAAAGATTTTGACATGTTATTGGACACGAATTTAAAAGGCGCTCACAATATGATTTTAGCAGTCTTATCAAACATGATATCAAACAAGAGCGGTCATATAGTCTGCGTTTCTTCAGTTTGGGGAATTTCGGGTGGGTCTTGTGAAGTGCTCTACTCTGCGTCAAAAGCAGGTTTAATTGGACTTACAAAAGCCCTTTCAAAAGAACTTGGATATTCAAACATAAAAGTCAACTGTGTTGCTCCTGGAGTAATTGACACTGACATGAACAAAAATCTTACACCAAAAGAAAAAAATGAACTTGAAAATTCAATTTCTCTTGGAAGAATGGGAAAACCCGAAGAAGTTGCCGACGCAATCTTCTTCCTTTCAACTTCAGACTATATAACTGGACAAACACTTGTTGTTGATGGCGGATTTATTTAATATAAGAAATGATTTCTGATAATGTTTCATCAACGGTCTGATAGGAATTATCTATCAAAATTGCATCATCTGCCTTTTTCAAGGGAGATGTTTTTCTTTTCATGTCTGCCTCATCTCTTTCAATTATATCTTTTAAGATAGTTTCATAATTTTGAGGTTGTGAAAGTTGTTCTGACCTTCGTTTTGCACGAATTTCTGGTGATGCAGTCAAAAAAAATTTATAGTCAGCGTTTGGGAAAACAACTGTGCCGACATCTCGTCCTTCAACAATCAAATTATAATTTAATGCAATAT
This sequence comes from Clostridia bacterium, assembly GCA_016297845.1. Classification (GTDB taxonomy): domain Bacteria; phylum Bacillota; class Clostridia; order Christensenellales; family UBA1242; genus UMGS687. The sequence goes on along the minus strand of JAEDFV010000009.1, from coordinate 11,360 downwards.
TGTGTTGAATTTTATTAGCAAATTTGCGAACACAAGAAAATTTTGAAATTTTTGAAGTTGATATACTTATTTTTTCAGTTCGAATTTTATTTCCCAAATCTTTCCCAAATAAAAGATTTTTTTGAACTTGATTTCCAAATTCATCTTTCTCAAATTTAACTTTGAAATCAAGTTTATCCAGAGTATCACGAATTAATTCCTCATCTTCTAAATCAATTCCCTGTTCAATAAAAAAATAGGTTAGACTTCTATAAACAGCTCCCGTGTCTAGATGACAAAAACCAAGTTTCCTTGCAAGAAGTTCAGAAATTGTACCCTTTCCACTTCCTGCTGTTCCATCAATTGCTATAATTATCATAAATATATCTTAATCAATTTTTATAATTTTACAAACAAAAAAAGACTTTCTTTAGAAAGTCAATTTGTTTTTCTTCTGAAATTAATTGCGATAACTCCACAAATTCCACCAATTAGTCCCCCAAACAAAAGGTCATTTACAAGAGATTTTGTGAATTCAAAATGCCCGTCTAAAATTGAGAAAACAATAAATGCCAAGATTGTGTAAACCAGTCCAATCAACAAACCATTGATTAGCCCCATTTTATCTATCTTTTTAAGTGCAATAAATGTTCCAGTAAACAAACTCAAACCCTTTATTACTTGGTTAATTGGTTTAATTGCACTTGTAGGAACAGCAACATACTTGATAAAAAATGCAAAAATAAGAATTGAAACAAGCGAAACTGAGAGAGCAATTAAACTACCCTTTAAAACAGTGAGCCAGACTTTTTGGTCACTTATTTCTGAAACTTCACGATTTTTTGGCATCTTAACTTTTGGTTTTTTGAATTTCAGTGCTTTAATTTTCATACTTCCTCCGTTTCTTTATATTTATATTAAAAAAACTGTTCAATTAGAACAGTTTTCTAAAATCATTTGTTTGAGAATTTCAAGCGAATAATCAAGGTTGTCACTAAGAGCAATTTTTTGTTTAAGTTCAGGATTTGATTTTAATCCATTGGAATACCAAAGCATATGTTTTCTCATATATTTTATTAAAAAATTCTCTGCAAAATATTTTCTCAAAATTTGAATATGCTTTTTTGCACATAAATATTTTATATAATTTTCATTACTTTTTAAAATCTCAATGTCTCCATTTTCTATTACATCACTGAAAAAATCATCTTTTAAAATAAATTCATGCATGGGAACATAATTCCCCGTTTTTATTTCATTGAGTTTTTTGAATATCATTGGGTTGCCAAAACTTGCGCGTCCAACCATCACTCCATCAACACCCGTTGTAAGCATTTTTTTGTATGTCGTTTCGTCCTCAATGTCTCCGCTTCCAATAACTGGAATGTTGACAGATTTTTTTATTTCAGCAATCAAATCATAATCTACAATTCCGCTGTAACCTTGATTTGCATAACGCGTATGTACAGAAATTGCACTTGCACCCGCTTTTTCGCACATTATTGCAAACTCAACTGCATTGTTGATTTTATAACCTTTTCTAAACTTCACCGTTATTGGTTTATCTGAAACTTTTACACATTCCTCAATAATCTTTTGGGCTGTTTCAAGATTGGCCATAAGTGCACTGCCCTCACCGTTTCTAATAATTTTTGGAGCGGGACAACCCATATTTATGTCTATTATATCAAATTTTTTTAGATAGTCGAGTTTACATGCACGCGCCATATATTTTGGGTCGCCACCAAAAATTTGAACCGCTTTAACTTTTTCAACATCTTCCGTCAAGAGTAGCCATGAAGATTTGTTAGATGCAAATTTTTGATTACTTTTTACAAAATCTGGATTAAGAGGTGTATGTAGTGCTTTCCCTTCACCATATATAAGACCTTTTGCACTTACCATTTCAGTGAATGCAATCTCTGCTCCAAAAAAACTCGCCAAAGCACGAAATCCAACATCATTCACACCTGCCATAGGCGCAAGAAATATATTATTTTTTAATTCAACGTTTCCAATTTTCATAATTCTGATTTTAAAAGATTGAAAAATAAAAGTCAAACTATTTAATCTTCTTATCAAACTTTGAAGAACTTTTAAATCCAAGAGACATTTTTTGCTTAATGACAATTTCTTCAAGAGTCTGTGGATTAATTCCTTTTCTTTCGTGACGTATCTTTGGCTCGAATTTTCCAAAGCCACAAATTTTGACTTCCCCGCCACGTTTTACAACTTCACCAATTAACTCCGTTATCGCATTAAGACAGTTTAAACATTCCTTTTCTGTCAATTTCGCTTTTCTTGATACAAATTTTATTAATTCGTTTTTATTCATAATTTAATTATTCCCAAACAAGAATTATTTAACTATTTTTTTTAATTTTTAACATAGAAAATATTTTTGCTCTCAGCAAACAAATTTTTGTTCCCAAAGGAATTTTTTGAAGTTCATTATTTGAAAATATTGGCATAAGAAGTGATATAACAACATAAAAAATTCCAGCCAACGCAAGTGCAAGCAAAATTGAAATAAAGCCTGAAAAGATAAGTTTAAATAAAAAATAAAATCCTATTGCAACACCAAGAGCCAAGAAAGAGTTGAGAAAAATCAACGAAGTTTGTTTTAAATTCAGTCCAAAGTCAATTTCTCCCCGAAGTGCTATTATGTTAAGTCCACATGCGATAGCATAACACAAAATTGAAGCCACTCCCGCTCCATAAATTCCAAGAGGCGATGATACAAAAATAACTGTCAAAAGAACTTTTGTTACACCTGCAATTGTCAAATTTAAGAGCGAAGTTAAACTTCTATTTTTTGCTTGAAGAATGGAAGTTGAAAGTTGCAAAAGAGAGATATACAGTATGTTAATCGCCATAACGCGCAGAAGAGATGCACCAAGTTCCAATAATTTCAAATTTGTTGCATTAGGATACAAAACAGAAATAATTTCTTTTGAAAAGGCAAAATAGATAAAAACGCAAGGAATTGAAATAAAAAATACAATCTTAAAAACTGCACTTAAGTCAGCTGTTTCTCCACGTTCTTGCGAATATGATATCTCTGGAATTAAACTTATTGCAAGTGCCATTGAAACAACTGTTGGAAAATTAACGAGAGAATTTACCATGCCTGAATAGACACCAAAAATTTGCGTGCTTTCCAAGTTTGTTAGTCCATTTCCTATCAAAAGATTTACAATCAAAAAACTGTCTATTGCCAAAATTAATGGAAATATTGAAGAACTTAATGTTATAGGAAAAGACATTTTAAAAAGAGTTTTAAAGTCATCATAAAATGTTGTTGAAGTTTCAATTGAAAGAATATCATTTTTTTTGTGCTTAATTATATATGCTAGAAATAAATATAAAAATGCAACAATTTCACTGACTGCAACACCCAAAATTGCCCCAAACACACCATATGCTGTGCCTTTTTGCATAAGTAAAAAAGCAAACGTTAGCCCCAGAACAAGTTTCAAAAGTTGTTCAATAATTTGTGAAACAGCGGTGGGAGTCATGTTTTGATATCCTTGGAAATAACCCCGAAAAGCAGTTAAAACACTTGCAAAAACAATTGCTATTCCAACCGCAACATAGCCAAGTCTAGCATCAGCATTGCCTTGAAATGTTGCAATTTGTTTACCCAAGAAAATAAACACGACAGCAAAAATAATTGAAACAAAAAACAGAAGAATCATTGATTGGAAAAGAAATCTTTTTGACCGTTTTTCTTCGCCCTTAGCCCGACATGATGCAACAAGTTTTGATAAAGCGACAGGAATTCCTCCACTGGCAAATATTAAAAATAAAGAATATACTGGGAATATAAGTTGATATAACCCAATTCCTTCCGCTCCCAATATATTGGAAAGAGGAATGCGATATAATGCACCTATGACTTTGCAAATTAAGGCACTAATAAGTAAAACCATAGCACCTTTTGCAAATTTATTTTCTTTTCTCTTTGTTGTTTGCATAAACATATTTTTTGAAAAAACTTTTTTTATATGCAGATTGAAATAAAAAAAACAAAGCTAAAATGCTTTGTTTTAATTATCATTAATTTGTTTTAATAAATCATCAATTCTCTGAGCATGTTGTTCAAAATAATCTTCAACGAAATATATGTCAGGAATACGTTTGATTTTAATTTTTTTTGCAAGTTCTCGTTTTATATATCCTTTTGATGAATTTAAAGCTTCAACAATTTCTTTACAATTTTTGTTATCTGATAAACATGAAATAGAAACCTTGCTCGAATATAAGTCTGGCGAAGTTTCAACTTCGGCAATAGTAACAAATTGATTTGAAAGTTTTGAATTATTCATGTTGGAAATAATTTCAGACAAGTTGTTTTTTATTTCCAAATTAATTCGTTCCATTCTAAACTTCATTTTTGTCTCCTATCTATTTTTTATTGGTTCATTCACATAGAACTCCAACTTATCATCAACTTTGACAAGATTTGCATCGCTTATTTTAATTCCACATTCATATCCTTTTTGGACTTCAGATTTATCGTCCTTTGCAATTTTCAAACTTTCAATTTGATTTTCACAAATAAGTTCGTTGCCACGATACACCCTAACAAAAGAATTTCTTGTAACTTTTCCATCTGTTATATAAGTTCCAATTACATAGCCACTTGTTGAAAGCTTAAACATTGCTCTAACTTCACCGCCACCTATAATAACTTGTTCATATTTAACCGTTTGCATTCCTGTGATAGCGGAAGTTAAGTCATCAACAACATTATAGATAATGTCATAATTTTTAATTTCAACTTTTTCATTTTTTGCAAGTTGGCTTGCTTTTGGCCCAGTTTTAACATTAAATGCAACTATAATTGCGTCAGATGCTTTTGCAAGAATTACATCAGATTCTGTCACAAATCCAACACCACTATGGATACAAACAACTTTAACTTCATCATTTCTAATTGCAGTTAATGTTTGACGTAATGCTTCAACAGAACCTTGAACATCTGCCTTTATTATTATGTTAAGCGCCTTGAGTTTTCCTTCATTAACTTTGCTCATGAAATCATCAAGTGAAACTCCTGATGTCGCACTGGCTTTTTCAGCTTTAATTTTTGCTTTTCTTTCTTCAATAACTTGTTTTGAGAATTTTTCATCAATCGCAACAACCAAATCACCAGAACTTGGAACTTCATTGAAACCAAGAACAGAAACGCAAATTGATGGCCCAGCTTCTTTAACAGATTTTCCGTTTTCGTCGTATAGAGCCCGAACTTTTCCATAAGTAAGTCCACAAACAACATTATCGCCAACGCGCAAAGTTCCGTTTTGCACAAGAACAGATGCAACAGGTCCGCGATTCTTGTCAAGTTCCGCTTCAATAACTACACCGCTAGCCATTTTTGTTGGGTCAGCTTTAAGTTCTTGAACTTCAGCAACAAGCAAAATTGTGTCAAGAAGTTTGTCAATTCCTGTTCCAACTTTTGCAGAAATAGGAACAAAAATTGTATCTCCGCCCCATTCTTCTGGCAAGATTCCCTTTTCAGCAAGTTGTTGTTTAACTCTTTCAGGATTTGCTTCAGGTTTATCAATTTTATTTATAGCAACAATCATTGGAACATTTGCTGCTTTAATATGATTTATTGCTTCTTCAGTTTGTGGCATAAGTCCGTCATCTGCCGCAACAACTAATATTGCAATATCTGTAATTTTTGCGCCTCTAGCACGCATGCTAGTAAATGCAGCATGGCCAGGAGTGTCAATAAAAGTAATTTTTTGACCATTAGCAACAATGGAGTATGCTCCAATTTTTTGTGTAATTCCGCCAGCTTCTCCTGATACAACATTCGTTTTTCTTATTGCATCAAGAAGTGATGTTTTTCCATGGTCAACGTGTCCCATGACTGTGACAACAGGAGGACGAACAACCAAATTTTCACTTGTTTCACTTGAAGCCTGTTCAAGCAGTTTTTCTTCAAAAGATTTTTCAAGTTTAAGCTCCAAAGTAATTCCAAGTTCACTTGCAACAAGTTCAGCGGTTTCAAAATCAATTGTACTATTTATTGTCGCCATGATACCAAGTATCATAAGTTTTTTTATAATTTCAGTTGCAGGTTTTCCTGTCTTTTCAGACAATGTTTTAACTGTAATATTTTCACTTGTTATAACAGCATGGTCAATTACGGGAGCAACAAAAGTTTCTTGTTTTTCTTTCTTTGTTTTGATGAGTTTTCTTGAACCCATTCTCATTTCTTCAAAACCATCAGAATCATTGACTAAAACATTTTTGTAATTTTGTTGTTGATTTCTTTTTGTTGGTTGCTTTTTCTCATCTAAATCTCTATTTTGAGCCTTGTTTTTGTTATCATATCTTCGATTGTTTTCAGGAATAACAATGTCAGGCGCAGCAAACGAGCGAAAATTGTTACCCTTGCTTGAAGCAAAACCTGAACCTGGTTTTTGACCCTCTTTGTTAAAAGGTCTATTAAACTGTTGTCCATTAAATTGCTTCCTTTGTTCAAACGTTTTTCCATCTTTATTAAATTGACGTGGTTGTTCTTTTGAAAAAGGTTGTTTTTTGAAATCACGTTTTTCAAAACGCCCGTCTTTTGCTGAAAAATCCTGTTTATTTTCAAAAACAGTTTTTTGCTTTTCTTCAACTGTTGGCTCAACAACTTTTTCAACAACTTTTTCATCAACTTTTTTCGAATTCTTTGATTGAAGTAAACTTTTTACTTCTGAAACAACGTGGTCAAGTTGAATTCTTGTTGAACGAAGATCACGAATCAATGCTTGAACAGACCCACCGACTTGAATGTCGTGAATCTTTTTTAAATTTACAAAACCACTATTTTTATTTTGTTGTGTCATTAATTCTCCTTGGTTATAATTTTATCATATATCTCGTCAGGAACAACGCATTTAAACGCCTTATTTAACGATTTAAGTTTTTTTAATTTTTCTGTGCAACAATTTTCACAAATATATGCTCCTCTCCCGTCTGCTTTCTTTGTTTTATCAACGAAAATTTCTCCACTTTTGTTTTTTACAACACGGATTAAATTTTCTTTGTTCTTCATTTCTCTGCAGACCATACACATTCTAAGATGTTCCATCAATTCTCCTATTCGGCATCAATTTCTTCTAAATCGTCAAATCCATCAAAATCAAAATTGGAGTTATTATCTGTTATATCAGTAAGTTCATACTCAACATTTGATTGTTGCTCTTGTTTTGAAACTTCACTTTCTGGTTTAACATCGATTTTCCAACCTGTTAGTCTCGCAGCAAGACGAACATTTTGGCCACTCTTACCTATTGCAAGTGAGAGTTTGTCATTTGGCACAATAACGCGTGATGCTTTCAAACTGTCGTTTGTTTCAACACTCAAAATTTGTGCAGGACTAAGTGCTCTGGCAATGTATTCAAGAGGGTCATCAGAATATAAAACTAAATCGATTTTTTCTCCATTAAGTTCTGAAACAATTTGATTAATTCTTATTCCTCTATTTCCAACACATGCGCCAAGAGCATCAACATTTGGTTTGTCAGAATAAACGGCAACCTTTGTTCTGTTTCCTGGGTCACGTGCAATGTTTTTTATAACAACATCACCATTTTCAATTTCAGGAACTTCCAATTCAAAAAGTTTTCTAACAAAACCTATATTGCTTCTTGAAACTTGAATTTGTGGACCGCGGAATGAATCTTTTATTCTTTTAACATAAACTTTTATTCTGTCGCCTTCGTGAAATTTTTCACCAGGTATTTGGTCAGATTCAAGCATAACTCCTTCACTATGTGACCCAGCAATTTGGACATAGACAACTCCGTTTTCAATTCTTTTTACAACTGTTGTCAAAAGTTCATCTTCTTTTTCACTCAATTCGCTAAGAGCAATTTGTCTTTCCATGTCTTTGAGTTTTTGCATAACAACTTGTTTTGCGGTTTGTGCTGCAATTCTTCCAAAATCCTTAGTGGACTCTTCTTCAATGACACTGTCACCTAATTGATATGACTTTTTGATTGCTTTTGCATCTTCCAAGGAAATTTCCTTGTCCAAATCTTCTGGTTCTTCAACGACAGTTTTGTAGCTATAAACTTTAATTGTGTTTTTCTCTGGTATTAATTTAACAAGAGCATTTTTTGCTTCACCATACATTTTTTTGTAAGCAGAAGTAAGGGCGCTTTCAAGCGTTTCAATAAATTGTTCTTTGTTTATCTTTTTTTGCATTTCCAATTCTTCAAGTGCTAAAAAGAAATCTTTGTTAATCATGTTTTTCTCCTTATTTTAAAATTCTAAATGTAAAACGATGTTGGCAATCGCTTTTCTTTCAAATGGTTCAAATCCTGAAATCGTAACAGCGTTTTCGTCAAAAGATTCAAGTTTACCTGTAAATTCTTTTTGCTTGTTAACAGCTTTGTAAAGTTTTATATCAACTTCTTTTCCTAAATTTCGTTTAAAATCTTTCTCAGTTTTAAGAGGTCTGTCAAGCCCACAAGAACTTACATTTAGAATATACTTTTCATCGCATGTTGGATTTAATTCGTCAAGCGGACCATCAATTGCTTTATGAACAATTTCACAATCATCAAGCGTAATTCCACCAATTTTGTCAATGTAAAAGGTCATATTCATTCCGTCAACCTTTTTCCCATATTCAACCTCGACAACTTCATATCCAAGTTTTTCTATTATGGGATTGATTTTTTCTTCAACAATATCAAGTACTTTTGCCAATATGAAATTTCTCCTTTTTGCCTCTATTTTAAGAAAGTGAGCCTTTCGGCTCACCTTCCCAAGTTGTTCTAGCATGTTGATTATACCACATTTTTTAATAAAAGCAACATTTTTTATGCATTAATATTTATTTTAATAAAAAAAAGACTGAATTTTTCAGCCTTTATAATATTTTTTGTTCATCTTTCCTTCCATATTTGTTAATTAGATTAATCATAGAAGCAACAGAAGAATCTTCCCCAAGTAATGTCTCATAATCAACAGGAACATATAACTCTAAGTCTGCAACTTGCATAATGCAGGAAGTTTCTATCCTCATCTTTTGAGCATCAGACAATTCATAGTTTAGATTAACTTTTTTCCCATCTTCAATTGCCTTTTTAAGAAGTTTTTGAACTTGTTTCTGTGTTCGATAATCATTTTTTATTTCAACCACATTAACAAAATCTGTTGCAAGCATAAAAGACAAACTTTTATTAAATTGTTTCATGTCGTGAAAAACTTCTTTTGGGAAAATTGCAACTTTGTTTTGGCGACCTTGTTCTTCATCATATTTTGAAATAAAATATCCTATTGTACCTTCTTCACATTCACCTTCAACGCACATTATTCCCAACGCTTCGGCAATGCTATATGGACTAAAATATTTATTTGAATCAATTCCTATTTTATTCATTATATTTTTAAACGCATTCTGTAACCTTAAGTTATACCATTGCTTTGCATCATATGGAATAACCTCACCTGGTTTAGATTGATTAGATTTTTGTTTTGCTCTCCACCAATCTTTTTCATTATATGGAATCACTCCTGACATATTTCCCTCCTATAGTCGTGGTTGTTCAGCTATGTTATGATCAATTCCACAATCAACTTTTCCTTTTTTTCTCATATATTCTGCTTTTCCTGGATTAGATGCTTCCAAATATTGTTTAATCTTGAAATCTTCCAAATCCACATATGGTTCATCTTCATGAACTAGGAAATATTCGTTTTCATTATAGAATTTGAATGTTTCATAATAATTTTCGATAACTTCATCATATAAATCAATTTCAAAGCCTTTTTCATCTGAAATTTCAACAACTGTGTTGACAAAACTTTCAGTTAAAGCATCAAGAAATTCATCTTTGTTATAGAGTGTTTCTATTGAATTTCGCGAATCTGAAAATCTTGCGGAACCCGCAAAAATTGCATAAGCTTTTCCTATCGCTTTCTCAAGTTGAATATAATTGTCAAAATTAACATCTTTTGCATCATGTTTAATTTTCATTTCAAGCATGCTAATTAACATTAGTTTAATGTTAAAATCATTATTATAATAATCTTCAACTTCTTGAACTTTGTTATCCATCATTTCTGCCAAAGCTTCAAATTGATTTCTTGTTATTCCGTGATTTTCTTGTTCAAGAACATTAAAATCACCTTGTAAATAAGCTCTAAAAAGCGAAGGTCCCACTATGTTATATAACATTTTTGCATTGCCAACACCATCAAAGTATGCTTTATTTAAAACAGACTTTTTTTGAATTTTTGCAAGAAGCACTTCTGCAAGCAATTCTGTCACAGCTTCGTTAAAATTTAAAAATTTCATAGAACTTGACACTTGTCTTTGTTCTTCATCAAGTTCTACTATATCTTCATTAAAACCTGTTTTATATAACATTGTTTTAGGAGAAATTTTTATGCTTTGTAACAAAATTAAATGATTAAATTCATGAAACAATTCCGAAAAATCACCTTTTTTAAATGAATTTCTAATCATAATTTCATTATCAAAACCTGTCATTGCTCCGACATTCCCTTCCATTTCATCAAATGAAAGATATTTTTGAATAGTCATATTATCAATATTTCTTCTGACCATGTCCTTGTTTATGTACTTTGTTAAGTCATAATGTTTCATAGCATCAAAATATTTTTTAAATGCATCTTCAACACCTCTATTTACCCAACCATATCTTTCTGCAACAGTTTTTGCATATTTAGGTGAATAAAAATAATTAAAATCATCTTCTTGATGAAGAGGCTTTTTATTTGCGTAAAGATATCTTTTTTTTGCCATATTTTCCTCCCCTTATATTCAAAATTTTACATTAACTGCCAAAAAAAGTCAATAGCGGATTTATGCTTGCCATGAAAGTGGTCTTCCGCCCAAAATATGAATGTGCAAATGTTCAACTGTTTGACCGCCATCTTTGCCTTGATTTATCACAATTCTATATCCATTTTGAAGCCCAAGGTCATCTTTGATTTGGGCAAGTTTATTGAGCATAAACGAAAGTTCCATTGCTTCGCTCACACTTGCGTCCTCAAGTCTTGCATAATGCTTTTTTGGAATCATTAAAAGATGAATTGGAGCAATTGGTTCAATGTCTTTTATTATGATGCAAGTTTCGTCTTCATAAACTTTTTCAGAAGGAATTTCACCTTCAATAATATTACAAAATATACACATAATTCTCTCCTATTTTTTACATATTTTTGCTAAAGCGCCATCAATATATGGTTTTCTTAATTTAACATTGACAAATGAATTTATTTCCAAATCTTTTGCCTTTATATAACATTTTATATAATTTTCACTGTGACCAACAAAATAACTACCTTCCTTTTGTTCTATTAAAACTGAGTGAGGTGTTTTCTTTGAAAGTTTCAAATAG
>JAEDFV010000001.1 GCA_016297845.1 Clostridia bacterium | reverse complement strand
GTGAATGCGTTCCCGGGTCTTGTACACACCGCCCGTCACGCCATGGGAGTTGGGGGGACCCAAAGCCGGTGCGCTAACCGCAAGGGGGCAGCCGTCTAAGGTAAAACCAATGACTGGGGTGAAGTCGTAACAAGGTAGCGGTATCGGAAGGTGCCGCTGGATCACCTCCTTTTAAAGAGTATTTCTTTAAAGTCGACACTAAAATTGATTTATTCAATTTAGGTGGGTTTGTTTAATACAAACCGAAAAAAACATATTTTATGCTTTTAGTAAAAAGCAACACCGAAAGTGACTGAAATTATTACGATTTATAATCAAAACTTTGTTTACGAATAATATTATGAATTAAGGTATAACCTTGTTTGCAAATCAAAACCCATTCCAAAATATATTTAGTTTAATAAGGATAAAAGAGAACACCTAAAAAGGTGTTCTTTTTTTTGTAAATTTTTACAATTTTTGACAAATTTTTTAAATTTTTACGACAAATTTCGAGTTTGAGTTTGTAAATAAGTATTGATTTTCTCAAGAAATTTTTGTAAAATTATGACATAAATAAGGAGAAATTTTATGAAAATAATGTGGAGAAATTTTAGTCAAAATGACCAAAAAAGAATTGATATGTGGCTTTCTAATAGAGAAAAGAAATTTCTCTGCATGCAGGACAAAAATTGGGTCGAAACTTCCAGAGAAATAAACGATTGTTTGAAATATGCAACCGATGGACAATTTCGTGATGTTATTGGATATGTAAATAATATTCCTGTTGTTGCGATGATGTTTGGTGTTGAAAGTTCCGGAAAAGTTTTGAAACTTTATAACATTGCTGTTGCACCAGATTTCAGAGGACATGGAGTTGCAACCCAAGCTATTATGGATTTTGTTCGTGCAGATAAAATTTTTGCTATCGATAAGACATACAGCAAGATTGAAACTGCAATTTATCCTGACAATCTTGGAATTGCAAAAGTGCTTTTAAAAACAGGATTTCAATTTAAGTCAAAAACTTTAATTGACGGAGAATTTTTAAAGTTTGAAAAACCCGTAATACTAAAAAAAGTAAAACCAATCAATAATTATATTCTCGGAATTTAATTGAAATTTTTTGCAAAATGCTTGCAAAAAAAACTTGAGTGTGTTAATATGACAAAGACTTGATAAGTCCTTGTTTTTTTTATTAAAAAACCAAAACTGGTAGTAAGCCAGAATTTGTCCAAAAGGAGGTAGATTATGAACAAATATGAATTGCTCTATATCATTTCATCAAGTGCCACAGACGAACAAAAAGAAGAATTAGTTAAAAAAATTAATTCTGTAATTGAAAGTAAGGGTGGCCAAATTGAAGGAACTGAAAAATTGGGAATGAAAAAGTTCGCTTATCCTATTGATTTTAAATCTGAAGGATACTATGTACTTGTTAACTTCTCAATCAATCCAGAAATGATAAAAGAAATAAACAATTTAATGAACATTACAGACAAAATTGTTCGCCAAATGTTTGTTAAAAAATAAGAGAGGTAATTTATGAATAAAGTTTTTTTAGTTGGAAATTTAACAAAGGACCCTGAACTTTCAACAACAACTAATGGAATTTCAGTTTGCCGTTTTTCACTTGCTGTTTCAAGAAGATATGTTGGCGCAAGCGGTGAAAGAGAAACAGATTTTATCAACATTGTTGTTTGGAGAGGTCAAGCAGAAAATTGCCACAAATATTTGAAAAAAGGAAGCAAGTGCGGTATTGTTGGAACACTCCAAACAAGAAGTTATGATGCACAAGATGGTTCAAAGAGATATGTTACCGAAGTTGTTGCTGATGAAGTTGAATTCATCTCAACTCGCAATTCAGATGGTTCATCAAAACAAGAAATTGTTGATGATGTTGAAAATGTAACAGAACTTAAACCTATTGATGACGATAGTCTTCCATTCTAATAAAAATTTAAAAGGAGAAAAATATGAGCGAAAAATCTTTAAGCGATGAAAAGAAAAAATTCAAAAAGCCTGCAAAGAAAAAAGTTTGTGTTTTCTGCCAAAATAAAGATGAAAAAATTGATTATAAAGACGTCAATAAAATCAAAAAATATATGACAGAAAAAGGAAAAATTCTTCCAAGAAGACAAACAGGTGTTTGTGCTTATCACCAACGTGAACTCACAGAAGCAATCAAACGCGCAAGAGTTATGGCATTGTTGCCATTCAAGGCTGACTAATTTAAACTCTCACATTTGTGGGAGTTTTTTTAATGCGTGTAAAAATTTGACTAAAAATAAATATATATATATAATTATTTTGATTATATTGCAAAAAATAGGTACTAAAGAAAAACTTGGGGGCATTATGAAAAAAGAACTCAAAGCAGGAAAAACTAAAGAAAAACCAAAATTTGCCATATGGAAAGTTGTTGTTGCAACTCTCTGTTCTGTTTTAGGGGCGATTGGGATTATTTTTCTAGGTTTATATTTTACAGGTGCATTTTCTAACGAAAAAATAAACCCTGAAGGGCTTTTCTTTGCTGATGTGACAATAGGTGCTGACGGAAAGAAAACTTACACCTCCAGAGGTTCTACACCATACAATGTAAGTGACAATTTTGAGATTGTAATTTCAACTTCAACTACGGGAGCAAACCAAAATGAAGTTGAATTGTCTTTCCCTAAAGGTAAATCAAGTAGTTATGTAATTTCACTTAAAGAAGGTGAAACGGAAGCGGATTTTGCTGGAAGTAACACAAAATTTTTCTATTCAGAAGATTCTGATGGACAAAGAATTGTTTTTGTAAGTTGCCCTGAAGAAAAAGCTGAATATGTGACTGACGGAATTATTATTGTTCCAAGATATGTAACCCTTAATAAAAGTTTTGAAATAAAACTCGCCCAAGAAGATGAAGAAGGAAGAATTGACTTCACAAAAACTTTTTCAGCTGAAACAAAGTTGTATAACGTAGGGGGATATTCTCAACTTGTTGCAACAAGTGTTTCAAGCAAACTGGCGGGCAGTGTGTCCATTGGAATGAATATTGATGTTCCTGTTGATTCGATTTCAATGTTGGGGATAACTGGCAATAATCTTTCGCAAGAATCTGTTGCAGGATATAATGAAGAAAAATTAGTGGAAAAAGATGGCGTAATCGAAGTTGGGATAGAAGGACCATTTTCAGTTATACTTGACGTTACTCCATCACGTGCAATTTATAAGTATGGGAAAGATGGAACAAATGGCGTAGCGGAGTATAAAAAAGTTATTTTCTCTCTCGGCAAAGATGTCAATAATGCTGGGCCAAAAATTTCATTTGCCGACAACTTAGGAAATGAAAATTCTAACACTTTACAAGAAGGAAGGGCATTCACTTTTTCTGGCTTAGAAAGTCTTGGAACAAGTTTGATAACAAAAAGCATTACAGGAGAAATTAAGCTTGAAGCAAGAATTTTTAAGTCTGCAAGCATTGAAGACGAAGTTCTGAAAACAGGACTAACACAAATTGGTGATTTCGATTCGGTTCTTAGAGATGAAACAAAAGGTGTTTCAGCTGAACAAATTTTCTTGATAAAAGAAATTCCTATAGAAGGTTTTGAAATTACAGATGAATATAAAGGCGAAGTTGATGACGACCCAACAAAAAGTGCATTGACAATTGACATCAATTATCCAACAATTATCTATGCAAACAAACCTGGAGATAAATCTTTAGGAATTCAAATTGAATCAAGCCAAGGACCTAATCAAATTCAAAACAAAATTAAAAACATCTTGGTTTCTATTCAGTATTTAATAGATGACACTTGGTATGACGCAACAAAGACAAATATCGTTGATGGTTATAGGATTTTGCCAATGTATGAATTCCACGCTGACCATCAAGTTGTAACCGAAAACGACCTCTATATTTCTGAGACAAACAGCTTATATTACTTTAATTTTTTCCGTCCTAAATACATAAATGCTTCAAATCTCAGTTATTGGGAAGTTTGGGGAACACCTGTTGCAGAAACTGTTGATGCCTATGGAATAAGCGCAGTTGCGATAAAAGTTTATTATCTTAATCCAGATACAGGACTTGTTCTTGATGATGCACAAAACTATGGACCATTTGGAGTTGGCTCAGGAGCAAGTGAAGTTATACAACCATTGGTTGATTGGAATGAGAGTGATGAAATTAAAACTTCAAAAGAACTTGGCATTGCAAATTACAATGAAAGAGTTTTTATAAAAAACACAGTAGATTATGCACAATATAACAAAATTAACCTTAGTGACCTTCAAATAATAACAAACATATCTTCCAACCCAACTTACAAAACAACCAGATTTTTTGTTTATACAACACAAAAAATTGGCACGGAATATGTTGACCTTGAAAAATACTTAAATGTAAAAAAATACTCTGGTGTTATACCAGGAGTTTCTGGTGCTATCTTTGAAGTTAATGCAATAGATAATGAATTGATAATCTCTGACCTTGATATAGATTATATTGAATTTAATTTAATCTTTGCTGTTGTTGAACATGGTAAGTCAACATCACCAACTCTTTATGATGGAAGTTATAGAATTATAACTGTGCCAACGGAGACCTTGTCAGGCAATATAGTTTCTTGCCCAATTAGAATTTCTAAAACTTTGAGCGAGTTTGAAGTTTCTGTTGTGTCTGGGACAATAACACCATACGGAAATATAGATGAAAGAGTTTTCTTTATGCAAAACAAAGAAAAATCTCTTGGGTTAAATATCACCATCGACAAAAATGATGATACTCTTTTTGCTATGCTTGCAAGAAAGGGTGAAATAAAATTATTGGATAACGATGATGTATATTGCTCAGTTGGGTCACGAAATGTCGCTTTGAGTGAAATTCTTTCAGTCATTTTCTCAAGTGAAACACCTGAAACAACTTATTCTGATATTTTATCAAAATCTGAATCGGCAGGAAAAATCACATATACAATTCTATTATCAACAAATATATTGGAATTTGATGCTGATACCGCAGAGAAATTTGAACAAATTTCGATTGAATATAGAATTTTGGCAAATAATTTAAAAGAAAGCGACAAAGTTCAAAACAAGTCAACTTCGTTCTATATTTATTCTGGGAAAATTATAAATGCAAACTTTGGAACTGCAGAACAGCAAGCAGTTAATGTAAATGTAGACAAAACAATCAATGACGGAAATTTCGAAACAAGTATTTCCGGTGACACTGTTGCATTCGAAAAAGCGGGTGAAGGATATTATTTAAATGTCTATATTGACGGTTTTGGATTTGCTGACAGTTATACAGTTACATCAAGCAGTTCAAATGTTGTTTTGAAATGGGACGCGACAAAAGGCAAATATTCTGTCAGTTTCATTGGTGAAGGAACGTCAAGTTTGAAATTAAGTCTTGCATATCCTCACAAAGATTATGTAGAAAAGACATTGAATGTTAATGTTACATCTTCTTACACAACAATTGCAGAATTTGTAGATAGCACTTCAGACTCAAGAGTTCTTTCTTATAATTCTACTTCGGGCTATCAAATTTTGGGGCTTAGCGGAGCTGAAACAATTAATTTAAAAGATTTGATAAAAATAACGGCAATTCCAAATGGCTCTGAAACAGGAACTGAAATAACAGAACTTTTCAACATTTCACTTGTTTATGATGATGCAGAAGAATTTGAAACAAAAGTGGAAATTGTCAAAGATGCTTTGGGTGAAATTGTTGGGCTTAAATTTAAAGAAAATTTTGGTGCAATGGCAAACGTAATTGTCTTTGCTTCCAGCGTTGAAATCGGAGTTGCTTTCCAATTCAATATTATAATTAAGCCAAACGTTGAGTTAAAAGGAACATCTTCATCTCACAGTGGTCTTTCATCATCTGAAATTAATACTTATGCAGTATACTGTGAAGCTGATGTAAACTTTATTAATTTTGGACTCTATGAATATAATATTGTTTCTGGTTCATACTCAACAAATTCAATAAATCCTTTGTATTATTCACTATATAAAGATGGAGTGTTAGTTGACATAAGTAATTATGCTACATTGACTAAATCTGGCGAAAATCTTTCAAAAATTATGTTTAAAGCGGAAAGCGGGAGTTACACTCTTGTTGTTTCCGATGTTGCCGACCCAGGACCTTTTGACCTTAGAAAAGAATTTAAATTTGTTGTTTATTCAAACATAAAACTTGATGAAGGGATAAACACAGAAACAAAGAAGGAAAATATAAGTTATACAAATTCAAGCGACGAACAGGTAGTTCTTGAAAATGTAGACGTTTATAACTTGAATAATGAAGTCACACCTGTTTTAAATGGAAAAACAATTAGCATAAGCGGAAATAAAATTATCTTTGAAGGTACAGGGCTTGAAATTAACATTTCAAGAATATATGGAGAAAATTCATTTGATGCCGAACTCCTTAGAATTAATGAAACTGAAACGACGTTTACAGTGGAAAATGCAAAGAGTTTGGAAAAACGAATTTTAAGAATATGTTATGGTGATTCCACTTTATATGTATCATATTATGTTGCTCCAAATATCACAGTTGATGAAAACCACATCGTTAAATATGACGGAAAAGATTATATTAAATTATATTGTGGACAAGTTGTTACAAATGCAAAATCTTGGTTCAAATATAATGGTAGCGAAAGTAGTTCACTATTAATTAATTTCGGACAAATTGCAACCGGGACAATCGATTCTGTTCCATCAATATATTCCAAAGTTAACAGTGTAAATTTGATTGAAAATGGAACACAATATTTTGTAAATAAAACCGTTGATGGGTTTGTCATAACACAAATTGTTGTATCTGTTGGCACAGGCGAAAGTCGCGAATATAGAATATTTGATGCCTTGATTTCACCAATAGATTTGGATAATTTCTTAACATATGATGGAAGCGAAACTGGTGAGGATTGGAAAGAAATACTTGCAGGAAAATTTACAAAAGAAATTGTAAGCGGTTCAACGCAAGGGCTTGATTCTTTCTTGAAAAACATTGACAGTTATTATGGAAAGACAGGTTCAACTCTTAATTATAAATTGTTACGAGAAACATCAACAGGCGATATAGAAATTACAGGTGGAGTTTCGTTTATTGAACGTGTGAATGGAATTTTGCAACTTAAAACTCAGCCAGTTGCATATGATTTCAACTATAAAATTGTGTTCACATACATTGTTAGATCTGAAAGTTATAGTGATGCAATATTTACTTTCAATTATTACATAAAAATCACTAAAAATCAGGAAATCCAAATCTTCTATCCTTACGGTTCAGATGGGACAACGCTTGAAGACAACGACCCAACCGTGGCTGAAAAAGAATTGTATCCTGAAATGACAATAAGCGAATCGTTTGAAACAAACAGAAAACAAATTGTATATTTTGATGAATTTTATTCAAATGAATATGTAATTGATTTAACAAAATCTGCTTATAATTTTAATTCAAATTATGTAAAAGTTCTTGTTGGTGGCACAGCACAAGACCAAAATATTAACACACCATCATACAACAAACTTAAATTTGAAGTTTACAAGATATTTGAAAATGGGATAGAAACCGATGAAAGTAATTTCAGCAATTACATTTCAATATCAGAAAATGGAGTTGTAACTCTTAAAAAACCAACACAAACAATTTGGATTATGATAAGAGTTTACACGACGAATGGTGCAGAAAACTATTATCGTCTTGTTGTACGCGAAAGACCTTCTAATGTACACGTAACTGTTGGAACAACAACATACACCTCAAGTGTTATAGATGAACCTTTGGCGATTGTTACGGACTATCAACTTTCTCAATTAACAGTCAACAGCGCAGTTGGAGAGGTAAGTTATAAAATAGTTGATGAATATGGAATTGAACAAACAAGTTCAAATATGATTTATCTTTATGAAAATAAAATCATTGTTAAATCTTCTCCAAATTCTCAAAATGCATATCTTATTGTTTATAATGAAACATTTGGAACTGTTGCAAAAATAAAAGTTTTGGCAGAAAGCCCAATTGTTGTGACATTTGATCAAGGGGAAAACACAATCTACTCAGACAGCATAATTGATTTGACAAATTATTTGTCAATCGCTGTTAATGGAGAACCTGTTGGTGATAAATCAAGCTTGCATTATTTGGTTGATTGGAATGGCGAAGTATATAATTTTGTTCAATCAACGACATATTCTCTTGAAACTTACCCAATATCAACTGAAAAAACAATTAAGTTTAGATTAAAGATTTATGGAGACGCCCTCACGGGAACAAGTGAAGAAAATCCATGTCTTGTGGAATGCACACTTAAAATAACACCTAAAGTTACTCCAAAAGCTGATGTAACTACAGAAATCACTGCAGGTGGACAAACTACAATCAAGTTGTCTGACCTTTTCGAAACAAACAAACAAACAATTGGAAACGACTATATAATCGAAACTTCATATGTTTGGGACGGAGACGTTGAAAATGAAACATTGACAATCACACATGATGGCGAAACAACAAGGTTCACTGACGACTCAATAACAATCAAAGTTTCTAATATCTCAGCTAAGAGAACTGCAACAATAACAGTTAAAGTTTATAGAAAAGATGCCGAAGAAAATGTTTTGGGTGAAGTTATAACTGCAACATGCAAACTTAACATAAAACCAAAATATTCTGTGACAATTAAGTATCCAGATTATGGCACAGGAAATTCCCAAATTTCTGCTGAAGCGATTTACATTGGAAACAAAAATGGAATTAATTTATTAGAAAATGACCGTGTTACAATCGATGGCGAAAGTGTTACTTTAATTTTTGTTTCAACTAACACTTCTCTTATAGAAATTGTTAAAAATGGTGTAATAAAAATAAAAGATGGCGCGAGTGTAACATTTAACACAAATGTAATGATTAATATTTTTGTTGCCAGCGGAATGGACGACGGAAAACAAATTGCACTCGGAAGTTACAAAATTATTGTTTCTCCAGATGAAATTTTAACTGCTGAATTCGGCGAAAAGGGTTCAGGGGTAACCTATAAAAATGAAGTTATAGTTGACACTTCAATTGATAGTGGAAGCAATCCTTTTGATGGGAAAGATGGTTATCTCAAACTTGAAACAAAACAAGGAACAGAAAACAATTTCTTCAAACTTATTCTTCAAGTTACACCAAAATATGCTTATTTCCCTGTTCCAGACACAATAAAAGATATTGAAATCTATGGCGCAGGAACCGAAAATGCGGGATATCCTTTAATCTTCATTAGTACTAATAAAAATGTTGGAGGAATAAAATCAGATACAATTGAATTGCTCGGAACTGTTACAAGCGTTGACATTCTTGGTTCTGAATCAGACAATGACATTTGCGCGATAGAAGGTGGAAGTCTCAAGTTCAAACAAGTAGGAACATGGATTGCAAGAATTGAAATTCAAGGTGAAACTAACCCAATAACATGTCTTGTTGTTTCCGAAGTTAATGGCTTAAGTTATAAAGCAACATATTATAAAAATATTGAATTAGATTCAAATAATCGCTTGATGTTTAGTAAACTCTTTGGAGATATCGACAAAGATATGTTTAACTTTGTCATCAACTCAAGCAAAGTTGAAAATATCGATATAATAAAAGATTTTGGACTTACTCAACCTGAATCATTATTGAATTTCTATTATAATGTTGGTGAAGAAGCTTACAGGATTCCTTATTCAGTAGCAAAGGGTGCGTTTACGTTCAAAAAAGGAAGTGACACTTCAGGAACTTCAATTAGTGGCGCAAAATATGTGACAACAATTGGAGAAGAAACAACATTAAAAATTTTCAATGAACAAGAAAGAGAAGTTGCTGTATATGTTTACACGCTTGTTAATGATTTCTCGTTTAATGAAGAAAACATTGAAAAAGGGTGGTGTTCCGAATTGTATGAAAGGCAAATTTTAGGATACAATAACACCCAAGTTAAGGTAAGTTATGACGATTGCAATCCGTTTGGCGTGATTGCTGGGGATTTTGGAGAAATTACAGGTCTTTCTAAACACACATCTAAGACGGCATCTGAGTCTACAATTGTTGCCTTCAATACCCTTAGTGAATTGTTTGCCACATTTATGAACAATTTTGAAATCCCTACAAACGGTACGGAATACATCCCAACCATCAGTAGCAATGCTCTTAATAGTTACACCCAATTTTATAATAAGGCGATAGAGCTTTACAACAGTTCGCTTGTTTCGTTTACCAAGAACGAGAGCAACGATCTCACCAGAAGTGCGGTGATAGGCGTAAATCATCCATACACGATGGCTTTTGGATCCGACGTAAGTCCAGAACTCATCGATTTCCAAACAGTCATAGCAAACTTGTTTGGGTTTAGTTCTAAAACGGAATTTATGAACTACGCTCAAGACCTTGCCGATACTTATGCCCAGCACAGAGCTAACATCGCGAATTCCGCAGCCACGAACGAGGCACTTGATAATGGATGTTTCTACACCAGCAATGGTTCCTTTGTATTTCCTATCGCCGTCAAAAATGAATTGTCGTCCACAGTTCTTGCATATGTAATTTTGGACACCAGTGGGCTTGTGTCCGTTTGGGTTAACGACATTACTGCCGCACTTTGGGCAACAAATTTCAATAGTTCTTACCATACAGAAAGTATAATAAATAACGAGCTATATTGCAAAAACATACTTTTTGTAACAGGGCCCGGAGATTATGAGGTTTCAAAATTAATTGAAATCAATGCTGGCTCGACATACAATTTGATTTCGTTGCTACAATCTAATCTTGGACTTAAAACATTTAATGGCGGAGACTTCATTGTTAAAAATATTAAGTTTGACATAACATTATCTTATGGAAAATTCACAACAAATGAAAACTTCAAAACAAATCTTTCGTCGTTGATTGGTGTTGTTAGTGTCGGAGATAATGATTATTCGATAGTTCCTCATGGCGCTAAAAATAATGGAGATATTGTTCATTTAACATTGGAAATTGGAGGAAGAACTATCATCTTAAGATTTAAGATAAATCCAATTGTTAAAATTCAATCTTTAAGTTCAACCGGTGAAAAAGTTGTGAACTCGAAAGAAGAAGTAACAAATATACCATTGTCAGAATTGATTACTGCAACAGGTGTTGATGTGTCTAGACTTCAAGTTGCTATCGTTGCAGGACTTTCTGACGGCTATGTCATGAATTCAGGTTCAACAAACTGCATGGCAATAGTTAATGAAGCTGGGGCAGGACTTGAAAAATATGGAGTTCAACTCAAACCAACAATTCTTGGCGGGGCAACAATAACATTCAAAATTTTCGATGAGTATGGATATCAAGTGACAGATTCAACAGGGACACCAACAACAATTAGGATATATTATAGAACTAAATCTGGCGCTATGGTTAACATTGACAAATATAATTCTTTCTCTACCATTTTTGAGGGTGACACAATTGAAATTTGGACGCGAGTTGATGATTTTACAGAAGATGAAGGTAAAACTACTTCAACTGCATATTTCAAATGGAATGATAAAGAAGGAAAATTTGTGGTTGAAAAAGAGCAAATTGATCCTCCTTCAGGAAACGTAATTTTGTTGGAAAACATTTCTTTCAAAGATATATCTACTAAGATTAAAATAGGCTTTGATTATTCCAACAGTTATAAATCAGATACAGGAAAGACTGGAATTACGAATTTCACAGTTGACTATCTAAAAAATACTCTTTATCAGCAAGAACAGAAAACGGGTAATAATTTCAAGATTACTATTACTGCCGAATCAGAATCCATTAACGAATCAACAACTTTCGAAATTGATGCAACAATTAAACAAAGATATAAACTCAAGTTCGCAGATGAATATAGCGCATATAACGAATTATATCTTCGTTATGACACTAAAGATAAAACAAACTTAATTACTGAAGGGTATGTAAAAATTTGGGACAATAAAGAAGGCAAATTTGTTGAAGGTGAAAGTGTAACTGTAGAAGGATTGCTATATATAAAAAATATTACTGGAGATTACAAATTTTCTAATAATATTGTTGTAGGTGGAACAAATTTCGAAACTTCGCAAACAATTACATATACTATTAAAATTTCAGGTACTGAGATTGGAGACAATACTGAGATTAGTGACAACAAATTCACTTTGAAATACAAACTCACAACGCCATGTACTTCACTTGATTTAAGCGAAGCAAATGTGGTTGGAACTTATGGTGTTGTTATTCCAGGGGGAAGCAGTAACGTTTTCGACGAAGCCGATCTTTTGAATAATAACATCAAACTAAAAGATTTCTATGGAATAGATGTAGATTTCAATGTGGAATATGTGGGTGATATAAGTCAAGAAAGCTTAGATGCAGGACAAACTATTTATGTAAGTATATATGGAGATGGAGATGAAGATTATCAAAATGAAAACACTCTTTTAGGAACAATCGCTGTTACTCGTGCCAAATATTATAAACTTACGAATGTGGCTTCGGTTACTGGTATCAGTAAAAATTTAACCACAGTTCCTTTTGCTGATTCAGAAGGTAATGGTTGGGGTAAATGTTTGAAGGCAATTGTTTCAGGGACAAATGATGTTTTTGAACCAATTACTGCTGGAATTGGAGGAAATTTCAGTTATAAGGTAGAAGAAGGCAAGGCAAGAATTCTATTCAACGAAACATTAAACTGCTATGAAATAGAAATGATAGAAGATAATGTGGTAGTCAAAGTTTCGTATATGAATGTTGAAATTGGTGAGTTTGTTGTTAAAAAAGGTGATACATGGATTATTGAAGGTAACATTCTTCCATTAGATGGCATTAAAGATTCTATAGATGAAACTAATAAAACTTTAACGATTAATTCAATTACTTATAGCAGAACAAGTTATGAAATTCCAAGCACATACACAATTGATGGAGAAATTTACAAAGTTGTAGCAATAGGAGATGGAACAAACTGCGTTGATCCTGATGTAAAAAGCATTATTCTTCCAGAAGGATTGACAGTAATTAAACAAAGTGCATTTGCCGGTTGCATAGGTTTAACATCAATCACAATTTCAAATAGTGTAACAAGTATTGGACAATATGCATTCCTTGGTTGTAGTTCTCTTACGAGTTTAGATTTGCCAGGAGTTATATCAATTAGTGGAGGAGCATTTGAAAATTGTACGTCATTGACACGCGTAAATCTCTCATCTACAGTAACAAGCATCGGAGAATATGCATTCAATCGTTGTTCAAAATTAAATTCAATTAATTTGTCAAATTATTTGCCAAGTGGATTAACAACAATATCAAATGGTTTGTTCCATGATTGCTCAAGTTTAGTATCAATAAAAATTTCAAATAGTGTAACAAGTATTGGAAATTCTGCATTCTCTGGTTGTACAGGCTTGAAATCAGTTACAATTGGAATTGGTGTAACAAGCATCGGAGAAAATGCATTCAATGGTTGTTCAAAATTAAATTCAATTAATTTGCCAAGTGGATTAACAACAATATCGAACAGTTTGTTCTACGGTTGCTCAAGTTTAACGTCAATTGAGATACCGGATAACGTAACAAGTATTGGTGATTCCGCATTCTATGGTTGTACAGATTTGACATCAGTTACAATTGGAAGTGGTGTAACAATTATCGGAGAATATGCGTTCAATGGTTGTTCAAAATTAAATGCAATTAATTTGCCAAGTGGACTAACATCAATATCAAATGGTTTGTTCTACGATTGCTCAAGTTTAATATTAATTGAAATACCGGATAACATAACAAGTATTGGTAATTCCGCATTTAGGAATTGTACTGCTTTAACATCTATTGTAATTCCAGATAATGTAACAAATATAGGTGATTCTGCATTTAATGGTTGCACAGGTTTAACATCAATCACAATTTCAAATAATGTAACAAGTATTGGACAATTTGCGTTCCGTGGCTGTAGTTCTCTTACGAGTTTAGATTTGCCAGGAGTTATATCAATTGGTGGAGGAGCATTTGAAAATTGTACGTCATTGACACGTGTAGCGCTCCCATCTACAGCAACAAGTGTTGGAGAATATGCATTCAATGGTTGTTCAAAACTGGAAATTGTTGAATTTAATTCTACAACTCCACCAGCATTTGGGAATAATGTATTCTATAATTGTTCGAAACTAAGCACTATAATAGTTCCAGCAGGAACAAAGAGTGAATATGTAACAGCACTTGGTGAAGCATATCAAGATAAAATTATAGAACAATTGTCAAATGAGGACATTGAATATACAACAAGCAGAACAGATTTAACAATTACAAAAGTAACTGCAACGGAAACATCATATGCAATTCCAAGTACGTTTGTTATAGGCGGAACGACATACACTGTTAAGTCATTACGTGGAACATCTTCTGCAGGAATAGATACAGACGTAGTTAAAGTTATCTTGCCTTCAACATTAACAAGCATTGGTAAATTTACGTTCTACAATTGCATAGGTTTGACATCAATTACAATACCAACTAGTGTAACAAGTATTGATACTCATGCATTCGATGGCTGCACAAGTTTAACTTCAATAACAATTCCAGACAATGTGTTAAGCATTGATGATTATTCTTTCCGTGTTTGTACAAGTTTAAAATCAGTTACTATTGGAAGTGGTGTAACTAATCTTAGCTCGTCTGCATTCTTAGGTTGCTCAAGTTTGGAATCAATAATAGTTGCAGAAGAAAATACAACTTACACATCTGGAAATGGTGCAAATTGTATAATATCTACAAATACATTGATTTTAGGTTGTAAAAATACGACTATTCCAAACAATGTAAAAGGTATAGGAAGTTATGCTTTCTTTAATTGCACGGGTTTGAAATCAATAACAATTCCAAATAGTGTAACATGGATTGGCGACTCCACATTCTATGGTTGCACAGGCTTGACATCAATCACAATCCCAGAGAGTGTAACAAATATACGTGATTTTGCATTTAAAGGTTGCACAGGTTTAACATCAATAACAATTCCAAATAGTGTAACGTATTTTGGTCAAAATGTGTTCTCTGACACATACTTATTCAATAATGCTAATGATGGGGATTTAATATACGTGTCACGAGCAGATGGCAAGAGATGGCTTTTAGGATACAAAACAATATTTGACGGCAATTTGATAATCTCAGATGATGTTATAGGAATTGCATCTGCTGCATTTTCTGGTTGCCCAAGTTTAACAATTACTCTTGAATCGACAACACCTCCTATGCTAGGGACTTTAGTAATTCCAGCAACAACAGTAATTTACGTTCCAAATTCTAGTTTGGAAACATACAAAACTGCAACAGGTTGGAGCGATTATGCATCAAATATTCATGCGAACTTAATTGATGTTCCAACGACATTTACAGGTGAAACTGGAAGCTATAAGGTTATTGGAAGAGAATATATGTATACTGACAAGATAACAATTGAGGTTAAAGCATACATGGATAATTGGTCAGAATATACAGCAAGATTAGTATCAAGCACAGAAGGTGGCGGTTGGAATGTCTTTTATTCAAATGGTGGTAAACTTTACGCAGAAATATATGACTCAGGAGTTGGATATAAAACAATTGCAACTACAGTTGCATGGGCAGATTTAAGTTCTGGGTGGCATACGTTCAAGTTAACCTTTGATGGAGAATATGCAAAGGTATATGTCGATGGTTTATTATGTGGAACATCTGCATCGTTTACATCTGGTTTAATTGGCTACCACGCAAGCAATTCAATTATTGTTGGTGCGGAAGCAGGTTCAGGAAGTGTACCAGGTGATTCAGCACGGTTTATTGGAAAAATAGAATATGTTCGCATAGAGAATAATGTTTCATAGAACAATGCTTTTGAATTCGGTTCAACTTTCAAAAAAAACGACACGATTGTGTCGTTTTTTATTGATTTAAAGTTGAAAATAAGAAATGGGAATTTGAAAATTTAACCAAAAATTGTTGACACATTGGACTTTCTATGCTAATATATCATAGCATCCTAAGTTCGGGGTGTTTTTTCAAGGACTCTGAACTTATGAAAATTTAAGGAGAAAATTATGGCAAAGAAGAATTTAGCAAGAACACATATAACACTTGCATGTACAGAATGTAAAGAGAGAAACTATGCAACTGTTAAAAACAAAAAAAATGACGCTGACAGAATTGAAATGAGCAAACACTGTCCACGTTGCAACAAGCACACTCTTCACAAAGAAACAAAGTAATTTGAAAAGGAGTAAACATGTCTAAAAAGAACAAAAATATCATTCCTGCTTTGAATCAATCAGATGCTCAACAAAATTCTGAAATAATCGAAGCGGAAACAGAAGAAAAGGCTGTTGAAACAAGCGAAGTTATCGTTTCTGAAAAAAAGAAAAATGTAAAAGAAGCGCAAGCATCTGATAAAAAAACAAAAAAAGTCAAAAAAGAAAAAAGACAAAGCAAACTTGGAAAAAAACTCAAGGAAACAGGTGCTGAACTAAAAAAAGTTACATGGCCAACTTTCTCAAAAGTTTTAAAACAAACAGGCATTGTTCTTGGTGTTGTTATTTTCTTTGGTCTAGTTCTCTTTGCATTTGACTATTGTTTGAATACTGCTTTCAAAGCATTGAACAGTCAAACTCTCACAGCTGGCGAAATCTGGGGAACTGTTGGAATTGTTTCTGCTCTTGTTATTGCATCTGTAATTGGGCTTGTGATTTGGCTTGTTAAAAGAAGAAAGGGGAATAAATAGATGGAAGAAAAAGAGATTGAAAACCTTTCAGAAGTTGAAAGTAAACCTGAAACAACAAATAAATCTGAGACTAAAAATTGGGAAACAAATCCTTACAGAAACAGTCCAGATGCAAAATGGTATGTTCTTCATACATTTTCTGGATATGAACAAGTTGCAAAGGACAACCTAGAAACAGTTGTTGAAAAGTTTAATTTACAAAACAGAATCTTTGATATTATCATTCCTATGGAAGATGTTATTGAAGAAAAGAACGGCAAACGTAAACTTGTTTCAAAGAAAGTTATGCCTTGTTATTTGCTCGTTAAAATGATTTATGGCGACGATATGTGGCACAACATAACAAGAACAAGAGGAATAACAGGATTTGTTGGTCCAAAAGGAAGACCTCTTGCGTTAACAGAAGACGAAATAAGAAAAATGCGTCTTGAAAAAGTTGATGTTAACATTCAACTTGAAGTGGGCGACAAAATAGAAGTTATTGATGGACCACTTATGAACATGATTGGAACAGTTATGAAAGTTGATTCTGCAAACAGACGTGCGAAAGTAAATGTTGAGATGTTTGGAAGAGAAACACCTGTAGACCTTGATTTCAGTCAAGTTAAAAAAATCTAGTTTGGTTTTAGCGTCAAAGTGACGTTGAAATATATAAAATCAGTGGGAGAAACGATTATAGTCATGTCGTTTTGTTAAAACCACAAAGGAGGAAATTATGGCTAAGAAAATTAATGCAATTGTAAAACTTCAATTGCCAGCCGGTAAAGCAACTCCAGGACCACCAGTTGGTTCGTCTCTTGGACCTCACGGCATCAATATTGCTGGCTTTACCAAAGAATTTAATGAGAAGACTGCTTCTCAAGCAGGACTTATCATTCCGGTAGTTATCACTATCTACCAAGACAGATCATTTGATTTTGTTCTCAAAACTCCACCAGCAGCAGTTTTGATTAAAAAAGCAATTGGTCTTGAAACAGGTTCAGCAAAACCTAACAAAACAAAAGTCGGAACAATCAAAAGATCTCAAATTAGAGAAATTGCAACTCTTAAAATGCCAGACTTAAATGCATCTAGCATTGAACAAGCAATGAAAATGATTGAAGGCAGCGCAAGAAGCATGGGCGTTGTTGTTGAGGACTAAGGAAAGGTGACGTATGAAAAGAGGTAAAAACTATTTAAACGCTGCCAGCGCAATCGACAAAACAAAACTCTATGATTCAAGCGAAGCAATGGATTTGATTGTCTCAAATGCTAAGGCAAAATTTGATGAAACAGTTGAAGCTCACTTTAGACTTGGGGTTGATGGAAGAAATGCCGACCAACAAGTTAGAGGAGTTGTTGTTCTTCCTCATGGAACTGGAAAAAGTGTAAAAGTTTTGGTTATTGCAAAAGGCGAAAAAGCAAAAGAAGCTGAAGCAGCAGGTGCAGACTATGTTGGCGCTGAGGATATGATAGAAAAAATTCAAAAAGAAAATTGGTTGGATTTTGATGTTTGTATCACAACTCCAGACATGATGGGTTTAGTTGGACGTATAGCTAGAGTTTTGGGACCTAAAGGTTTGATGCCTAACCCAAAGAGTGGCACTGTTACAATGGACGTAAAGAAAGCAATCGATGATGTTAAAGCTGGTAAAGTTGAATATAGACTTGATAAAACAAATAATATCCATGTAATAATTGGAAAAGTAAGTTTTGGTAAAGATAAACTTAATGAAAACTTTGAAGCGATTTTGACTGCTATTAACAAAGCAAAACCTGCTTCTGCAAAAGGAACTTATATAAAAACTGCAACTCTTGCTACAACAATGGGACCTGGAATTAGAGTTAAAGCATAATTAAATAATTATTACAAATACTAACTCCGAAATTAAAATTCGGAGTTTTTTTATGGAAGATAACAAAATTCAATCAGAAGAAAAAGTAGAAAAAACAAAAACAAAAAAAATTGGAACCTTCATGTCAATTTCTCTTGTGATTATGTTAGGTTTTGTTCTTGTAGTAGCAATATTGGTGGGAAGTTTGCTATATGACAACGGCGTTATTTCTTCAAAAGAATTTTATGATAACACCAGCATAAATGGCATTGATGTGAGTGGAATGAACAAGACAGACGCAGCTCAGATGATTTCATCGAAACTTTTAAGTAGTAAAGATGAAGTTGAAATAAAATTGACATATAAAGATAAAGAATGGATTTTAAAAGGGACAGATTTTGAGATAGGTGAAGACGTAACTCCTGAAGTTGAAAAGACATTCAATCTTGGAAGAAATGGAGCAATCGCTGACAAGGTTTCAACTGTGAGAAATATAAAGATAAATGGACTTAGGATAAATGTTTCATATCGACATGTTTTAAAGGGGTTTGACGAAAAACTTGATGAAATAATTTCTGAAATTAACATTGAGCCTGTAAATCCGCATGTTTTATTTGACCCAAACGCAGAGGTTATGTTTTCAATCAGTGAAGGACAAAATGGAATATTAGTCGATAAAGATAAATTAATAATGGAAATTGACAAAGCATTTGAAACATCAAAGAAAATTGAAGTTGAAATTCCAACGTATGAGAAAGAATTTGAAAATACAAGTGAAGACTTGCTGGCGAATACAAAACTGCGTTCGGAATTTTCAACCGACTATTCATCTAGTGTTGATGGAAGAAAAAACAACGTGAATGTTGCTCTTGGGAAATTTAACGGAATGATTGTACAGCCTGGAGAAGAAGTTAGTTTTAACGTTGTTACTGGAGACAAAACACCAGAGAATGGTTATCAAAAAGCAAAGATAATATTAAATGGAATTTATGTTGAAGGCTATGGTGGAGGTGCTTGCCAAGCATCAACGACATTATATAACGCGTTAATTCTTTCTGACCTTGAGATTCTAGAAGTTAATCCGCACTCTTTGCCTGTGTCATATGTTCCACTTGCTTTTGATGCAATGGTGAGCGAAGGCTATTCAGACCTTAAGTTTAAGAATAATTTGGAGCATGAAATTTATATAAAGACGTGGGGAGACGAAACTAGAGCGTACGTTGAAATATATGGCGAATCATTCCCAGAAGGTTTTGAAGTTAAAAGACGTGCAGAATTTGTGGAGACAATTCCCCATGAAGGTGACACGATTATAAAAGACGTAAATGGCGAATATGCTGACAAAATTACGTATGTGGGAGAATATCTGAGAATAAAAAGTCCACGAGAAGGATATCATTCAAAAGCATATTTAGATTACTATCAAAATGGTGAAAAAATTAGTGAAAAACTTATCCGTGATGAAATCTATAAGCCTCAAAAAGGAATTGTGATGGAGGGAACAGAAACTCTTGGAGAAGGAATGGTAATTCCTGAAAATGAAGTTAAGATAATCCCACCACAAAATGGTGCTTCAAACACTAATGATAAAACAGTTAATAAAAAGATTTCCGAAGAGAATCCGTCAAATCTAAATCCTTAAAAAAAGACCGAAAGGTCTTTTTTTATATTAATTTTGAAAGTTGTTTAATTATTTCTATATGTTCAAGTATTATTTCATTTGGGAGACCGTTTTCAATGCTCAATTCTAAAAATTCTGCTTCAGTTTTTAAAATAAGTCTCAGACAATAAAAATAATTTCTAAATCTTTTGAATTGAGGAGGATTATTTTTGTTTTGAGAAAATAATTTAGATAAGTCTTCTATGTCAAGTGAAATTTGTTTTTTTAACTCTCGAAAAATTTCACGCAATCGAAAGTTTCTGATATTTCTCTCAACAAAAGAATAGATTTCATTTAACAAAAAAAGTTTTTCAAAAAGCAAATCAATGCTTTGAAATTTACGTTCTTCATATTCCTTTGATATTTTATCAAATTCGTCGGGAGTTGAAATTTTGTCGTCATCATATTCCATTTTTCTTCTCCACAGGTTTTTAAATTAATATGTTTTGTGCAGTGAAAATGTTAATTGTAACGACTTTTTGTTTTTTTTCATAATAAAGTCTGAAGGAGAGATTATGGAGATAACAAAAAAATTTGGAGTTAAAATGACCCCAACATGTGTAAAAGAAACACTTGAACGAAAGGAGAAATCAATTTTTAAACGAAACGAAAATGCGGAGATAAAAGAAAACGATGTAGATGAAAAAGAAGAACAAGAAACTTTGGAACCAGTTCCGAATTCTATGCCAACAGAAAATACTCCAAACGGCAATAATGGATTTATGTTTCAAGTAAATGAAAATTATCCGGAATTAACTGATGTTCAACCTAACGTTCGTGATGTACGAACTTTGAAGCGCCTTACATATGGGAGAGACGGCGAAATGACAGCAATTTTGACATATATGTATCAAAATTATATTTCAACAGATGAAAATTTAAAATATGCGCTGGAACAAATTGCAATTGTGGAAATGCGTCATTTGGAAATGCTTTCAGATGCAATAGTTGCGTTCGGGGGAGACCCTACGTTAACAGATGGTATGGGTAATGTTTGGACAGGACGCAATGTAAATTACACAACAAATCCAATAAAATTCCTTAAGAATAATATTAAGTCAGAAGATGAAGCAGTTGAAATATATATGCGTGCTTCAAGAGAGACAACAAATGAATCTCTCTCGCAGTTGTATAAACGAATTGCAGAAGATGAAAAATTGCACGCTGAAATTTTCCAAAAACTTTTGGACCAAATTACATAAAGAATTAATTTAAATAATTTCTGTAAATTAATATTGCATTTAACTTTCAGTTTGATAATTAAAAACCACGACGGAAATTGTTCCAATCGTGGTTTATTTTTTAATTTAGATTATTTTTTAGGTAATCCTTTCATAATCGCATCTGCAATCGCTTTCGCACTGTTT
The DNA here is from genome assembly GCA_016297845.1 of Clostridia bacterium. Taxonomy (GTDB): domain Bacteria; phylum Bacillota; class Clostridia; order Christensenellales; family UBA1242; genus UMGS687. The sequence continues at coordinate 78,821 of JAEDFV010000001.1, read as the reverse complement.
TCGCTAAGCTTAACTTCTTGTTGTGTAGATTTTCCACCGTCAACTTGTGCTTGTGCAGCTTGTTGAGTTTTAAGTTGTTTAACTGCGTCGCTTACTGCTTTTGCGTCATCTTGCTTCTTACTTATAATTCCGCCAGTCATGTTGTTTAACCAATCTTTTGCTCCGCCGGCGTCTTTGAAGCCTTTTGCCATTTGTCCGCCCATTTCGGCTCCTAACGATTTAAGAATGTCACTAAGTGCTTTTCCAAATTCTTTTGCGCCATTTGCGAAGACTGGACCTGATTCATCTGGAAGACTTTTCCCTTTTTCAACTAAGTCATGTGCATATTTAGCATTGCTTTCAATAGCTCTTCCTCTTGCTTCAGCACCTCTGATGTCTGCATCAACCAGTTGTCTATTGTTTTCGATAGCCTTCACTCCGCCAAGATGATTTTTGGCAACTTCACTTGCCGCATAGTTGGCATAATCTCTCTCTTCAGAGGATAATTTAGTATTGTTAGATTCTGCTGAAAATTTTTCATAATCTGTAAGATTTTTTTCGTAGTCACTAACGGCTGCTGCTCTTTCTTTTTTGGTCATGTCCTTCCATGAACCTCCGGCAACTTGTTTCGCACCTTTAAGTGCCATTAAATGTGTTTTATCATAATCGCCATTTTGGATTCCTTTAACAATATTGCCTTGTTCTTTCTTTGACATATCTTTCCAGTCATCACCGTAAAGTTCTTGCGCAGTTGCTTTTGCTCCTATCTCGCTTAAAGTTTTGTTAAATTTTTCTTCTTTACGAGCCTTCATTTTTTGACCCAACGTAGGATTTGCGGCTGCATATTCTTTCTCCGCTTGTGCTTTTTGTTCGTCTGTTAGGTTATGACGTAATGCTCTGTACATTTGATTTTTCTTTATAGGGTTCTTTTCGTTATCAAGTGCTGCTTTTACCCCTGCATCTGCATGTTTATAAGCAAAAGCATTTTGTGCGGCTTGTCTAGTAGCAATTTTTCCAAGAGCGGCGCCACCAGTTGCTGCTACAACAGCTAATTTTGCTGGGGCGGTTGCGACTTTGCCCATTTTTTGGAGAGTTGAACCAACGTCACCTGCCATTTTTTCGCCAGAAGCAAGGGTATCTTCTGCGCCAATAAGATCTGAAACAGTTGCAACAGTATCTTTAACTGTTAAAAGTCCAACAATAACTAAGAACACATTAACTATTCCATCAACAAAGGCTATTCCGAAGAATCTGATTTGCATGATAAAAGGTAAAATTAAGAACATCAAGTTGAGTCCAATAACTGGACCATATGCACCAATAACTTTTCCTACAAACTTTCCTTGCCATTTTTTCAAACCAGCGCCATCGTCCAAAGGCATTAGTGATGCAATTGGTGGAGCAATTAAGAATAGAACAACGACTTCAAACAAACGTTTCATAAGGCCAAAGACAAGGCTTATGAGTAACTTTGTACAGACAATAAGAGCGGCTATGCATATTACATAATTGAATGACCATAAATCGTAGTAGTACCAAACCATAGTGACATTGTTTTTGTCAAATACTTGAACGTTGCTCATAATGGAAGGGTCAGATATTGCTCCAAAAAGTCCTGCTGAAAGAGGCCACATATGTGATCCGTGGAAAGGTTCTACGGGAACGGAAACTTTTGCATTTAATCTGTAACAATTTGCAAAGCAATCATCAAGCAAATTTGCCGAAGTATCATAATCTGTTCCGAAAACATCGAACACTCCAGCGCCGATTGCGGAATTGCTTTCCATCGCGCTTCTGAAACTGGAGAAATTTCTAATACGATTTGATTGATATGCGGAAGCTTTAAAGATAAGTCCACTTATTGGAGTTGATGTTGTAGGGACTCTTCCTGCAGCAGTTGAAGAGTTGGTAAATCCTCCAAAACTGTAACCAATATATGTTTTAACTCCAGTTGCTGTTGTATCTTGCGAAAATTTGTTTGCCACCGATTGAGTATTTCCACTGCTGTCGGAATATGTAAAGTTTGTAGTATTAGAACCTGTTGTAATTGTGTCAAGTGCTTGAAGGATTACATTCGCCAAGAAAATTCCAAAATAGCAAACAATTGGAACAATTACGAAAGCAGCAATGGCTTTGAAAGCTTTGCCAATTATTTTCCCTTTTGATGCTGCCTTTCCATCGGTAATTCCTTGATATTCAGAACGAAGAACTGCAACAAAAGTTGTAATTATGAGCATTATTAATCCAAGAATAATGAGAGCCCAAAAAACGTTTGATAATACAGCATTTTTTCCTGTAAAAATTTCCGATATAAATCTCTGAGCGATGTCGCCTTTTTGCATTGTTAAATCAGCACCACTGCCAACTACTGTATTATCTACATAATAGACATCAAGTCCTGCAACTTTTCTTACAAGCACTTGAAGAATGTCCATAATTTGGAAAATTAATGTGCATAAAAAGTATAAGGTTTTTGGGATAATGGAAAAAATTGCTCCAAACCAACCGGCAAACCAATTTTTTATAGTCTCTGCAAGGCCTGCAATGAATATAAGATTCACGTTAACTCTCCTTATTTTTCTCTAAGTCTATCACAAAAAATTAAAGTTGTAAACAAAAAAAACATAAATATATATAATAATGTCTATAACACATTTATTTTGTCAAAAAAAACAAGAATTATATATATGGATTTAAGTTGCAAAAAAAGATGAAAAAATTTTTTAAAAATTGTATAAAAATACTAGACAAATAACAAACTTGCCTTTATAATAAGTGCAATTTTACTGAGAGGTGATTTATGAGCGAATATATTAGATGTCCAAGATGTGAGCTTAATTTTATTCAAAAAAAAGATAAGCTTTGTTCTGTTTGCCAAGCAGAAATCAATGCTGGTGGCGACAATTTTGATGAATTGGATATGGAAACTTGTCCAATTTGCAAGACGAATTATATTCGTCCAGACGAAATTATGTGTGCTCAATGTGCAAAAGAAAGGTCAATGAATGGAGAAAATATTGGGCTAGATGATGACTGGGAATCATATGTTGACGGAGAAGAAGAAAACGAAACTTCAATTGAAGAAGAAACAGGCGATATGGCAAGTGTAACAGACCTTGAAGATGATGACCTTGATGATTTAGATTCTGACATGCCTGAGATAGATGAAGATTTTGACCTTGACGATGAATCTGATGAAGATGAAGAACAAGATGAAGAAAATGTTGACGACGATGACGATTTCATAGATGACGACGATTTCGATATTGACGACGATGATAACGACGACGAAGACGATGATTTTTAATAATAAGCGATAGCGAAGAATGGCGAATTTTTCGAATATCGCTTTTTATTTTTTTGTTTTTGTTAATAAACATTTTTATTTTTTCTGCTTTTATTGTATAATTTCCTAACTGGGAGAAAATAATGAGCTTATTTAAAAACAGAAATTTAAAAAAACTTATACAAATAGCAAACAAAGTTGTTGACCTTGAAGATGAATATAAGAAAAAAACAAACGAACAACTTCGCGAAAAAACTAGAGAATTGCAGGAAAGAGCAAGAAACGGCGAAAATTTAAATTCGCTTTTACCTGAAGCTTTTGCAAACGTGCGCGAGGCGGCGGACAGAGTTTTGAATATGCGTCACTTCTTTGTCCAAATTCTTGGTGGAATTGCTTTGCATCAAGGCCGTATTGCAGAAATGGCGACAGGTGAAGGAAAAACTCTCGTAGCAACACTTCCTGCATATTTGAATGCACTTTCTGGAAAGGGTGTTCATGTTGTAACTGTCAATGAATATTTGGCTGAGCGTGATGCTGAGTGGATGGGTAAAATTCATCGCTTTCTTGGACTTACAGTTGGTGTTGCACTAAGCGGAATGAGCGAAGAAGAAAAGAAAAAGGCTTACAATTGTGATATAACATATTGCACAAACAACGAAGTGGGATTTGACTATCTTCGTGACAATATGGTCGTGAGAAAAGAAGATAAAGTTCAACGGGGTCACAATTTTGCCATCGTTGATGAAGTTGACAGCATTTTGATTGACGAAGCGAGAACTCCTTTGATTATAAGTGGTCGCGGAATGAAATCTAGCGATTCATATTATCTTGCTCAAAAGTTTGCAAAAAATCTTAAAAAAGACGAAGATTTTGAAATTGACCTAAAAACAAAGGCAATTAATTTGACTGAAAAAGGCGTTCTAAAAGCAGAACGAGCATTCGGTGTAGAAAATCTCTCTGACGTTGAGAACATTGAACTAAACCATTACATTTTGAACGCATTAAAGGCAAATTTCATCATGATAAGAGATGAAAATTATATTGTCAAAGATGGCGAAATTCTAATTGTTGACGAATTCACTGGTCGTGTGATGAAGGGAAGGAGATATAGCGAAGGGTTGCACCAAGCAATTGAAGCGAAAGAAGGTGTGACAATTAAAAATGAAAACAAAACTCTTGCAACAATAACTTTCCAAAATTATTTCCGTTTGTATAAAAAACTCAGTGGTATGACAGGAACTGCAAAAACGGAAGAGGGTGAATTCGTTGGAATTTACAACTTAGACGTTATACAAATTCCACCAAACAAGCCAAATATGCGCTATGATGCACCGGACGTTATTTATACTGGAATTTCAGGGAAAATAAAAGGTATTATTGAAGATGTTAAGGAACGCCATGCAAAAGGACAACCAATTTTGATTGGCACAATTACTATCGATAAATCTGAAGAAATTTCAAAAGAACTTAAACGTGCTGGGATAAAACATAACGTTTTGAACGCAAAAAACCATGAACAAGAAAGTGAAATAATTGCTCAAGCTGGTCGAAAAGGTGCAGTCACGATTGCAACTAACATGGCCGGACGTGGAACGGATATTTTGCTTGGCGGAAATCCTGAGTTTATGGCAATCAAAAAACTTAGAGAGGAAAAATTTACCGAAGAACAAATTTCTTTTGCAACTTCTTTTGTTGAAAGCGACAATGAGGACCTTAACAGGGCAAGAGAAGAGTATCTCAAGTTCTATAATTCGTTCAAAGAAATAACGGACAAAGAAAAAGAAGAAGTTAAAGACCTTGGCGGATTGCACATAATTGGAACGGAACGTCATGAATCTAGAAGAATTGACAACCAACTTCGAGGACGTGCTGGTCGTCAAGGTGATCCAGGTTCTAGCATTTTTTACATTTCTTTACAAGATGACCTTGCAAAACGTTTTGGTGGCGAAAAACTCATGAGAATTGCTCAATTTTGTCGCATAGATGATGACACGCCATTCCAATTCAAAATGCTTGCTAAACAAATTGAGCGAGCACAAAAACGTATAGAAATGCGTCATTATAGCGCACGAAGAACCGTTTTATTGTTTGACGATGTTTTAAACAAGCAACGTGAGATTATTTATACAGAAAGAAACAAAGTTTTGGACGGAGCAAATGTTCATGAAGAAGTCATGGAAATGTATCCACAAATAGTTGCGGAAATTGTTAATTCAACAATAAATGGAGACAAATCTCCAGATGAATGGAATTTGGAAGAACTTAACAATGCTCTTGAGAAGAAACTTTTGCCAAAGGGAACAAATCTTGTCACCTATGAGTTTGTAGAAGATTGTGACGCGCAAGATTTGATAGATAAGTTGCTTGCAGAAGTTGAGAGAAGATATGATGAAAAAGTAAAAATTTTCAAAGAACATAATAAAGATTTTTCTGATTTTGAGAGATATATACTTCTTAGAGTGGTTGATTCTCTTTGGATGGACCATATTGACCAAATGAATCAACTTAGGAATGAAATTGGACTTCAAAGTTATGGTCAGCATGACCCAATCGTTGCATATAAACAAATTGGATTTGAGATGTTTGAGCAATTAATTGATGAAATTAAAGAAAAAACAGCTCTTTTCCTTTTGAATGTTAAAATTGAAGCACAACCAACAATACGACAAGTTGCTAAACCTATTATGGTTGTTGAACAAAAAACAGCAAGAGCCGATACAAAAATTTCGAGAAATGCTCCTTGTCCATGTGGAAGCGGGAAAAAATATAAGCAGTGCTGTGGAAAAAATTAAAGAAAGAAAATCTACGTTTCTTTCTTTTTATTTTTTTTAAATTTATGAGATAATTAAAGCGGGTGAAAAATGGAAATTAATATAATAACAGGAACATTATTAGAAACAAACAACTACATTATTACAAATGAAAATAGTGCAATTTTAATAGAAGCAAGCGCAGATGTTTCAAGAGTAAAACAGGTGCTGGAAGGACGAAAAGTTTTGGGTATATTAATAACACATGGACATTGGGACCATTATATTAATTTAGAAAAATATTTAAGGGAATTTTCTTGCCCTGTTTATATGACAAAAAGTGCTTTTTTGAAGATAACTTCAAAAGAAAAAGCGTTTTCTGGAGATAAAAATCCAAAAATAAACTTGGAAAATTATGATGTGCAATTTATTGACGAACAAAAGAAAATAGATTTTGGAAATGCTTTATGTTTTGAAATCATTTTTAGTCCTGGTCACACAGATTGCAGTGTTTGTTATTTGATTCATGCAAAAGAAACTGTTCTTTTTTCGGGCGACACTGTTTTTTGTCAAGGAATTGGAAGAACGGATTTGCCAACAGGGAATTCAAAGCAAATGAAACTTTCCATAAAAAAATTGTTGGAGTTGCCAGAAAACACTTTAATTTTGCCTGGGCATGGCGAGGCAACAATTCTTTCTGAAGAAAAAAGAGAACTTGTAAATATTGTCTTATAATTCTATAACATATCCAACCAACCTTTCATAGAATGAATTAAAACACGTTGGAGAATTTATGTGCGGAATTTTTGGCTATATTGGGAATGATAACGCAATTTGTAGAGTGATAAGTGGATTGGAAAAACTTGAATATCGAGGTTATGATTCGGCGGGACTTGCATATGTAAAACAAGGGGAGATAAAGACAATTAAGTCAATTGGAAAAGTTGAAAATTTAAAGATTTCTTCTTGCGCTATTAGTTCAAAAATTTCAATCGCTCATACTCGGTGGGCGACGCATGGCAGTGCGACAGAAAAAAATTGTCACCCACACACAAGCGAAAACTTTGCCATTGTACATAATGGAATAATTGAAAATTTTGAAGATTTGAAAAGAAAATTAAACTATGAATTTTATTCGGAAACGGATACGGAAGTTGTCGCAAAACTTCTGGAAGAAAAGTATAGAGAATGCAGAAAAAAATTTAAAGTTGAAGATGCTGTTTTGCACACAATAAAAGAAACTCAAGATTGTTTGAAAGGTTCATGGGCAATAGCTTTAATTTGCAAACTTGACCCCAAGAAAATATATGTATTTAAAAACAAAAGTCCGATAGTTGTCGGAATAGGGAAAAACGAGAGTTGTGTTTCGAGTGATATAAATGCCATAGAAAGTGATGAATTTAATTTTTATAACCTCGAAGATGGAAATATTGCAGTTGTTAAACAAGATGACGTAAAGTTTTATGACAAAAATTTGAATCCAGCAAAACTAGAAAGAATAAGACAGGTCCAAAATAAATATTTCGAAGATGAAAATTTTTCCCATAAAATGATTAAAGAAATAAATGAAATTCCATTTTCTATTCATCAAACTGCAAAAATTTTTGACAGCGACGAATTTATAACTCTTTCAAAAAGATTCAAAAAGTTCAAAGAAATTACTATTATAGGTTGTGGAACTGCATATCACGCCGGGCTTTATGGAAAATATATATTGGAAAAATATGTTGGCAAAAAAGTTGATGTTGTGCTTGCAAGTGAATACAGATACAAGACAAAAATTAAATCGGAAAATGAACTTGTTATTGCAATTAGTCAAAGCGGAGAAACGGCGGACACGCTTGCTGGGGTTATTCTTGCAAAAGAATCAGGTGCAACAACTGTAGCAATAACAAATGTCTCTTCGTCAAGTATAACAAGAGAATGTAATTTTACTTTGCTTACAAATGCCGGTCCAGAACGAGCAGTTGCTGCAACAAAGAGTTATGTTTGTCAAATATATGTCTTATATCTTTTGGCATGCAAAATTATAAATAAAACTCCACAACGAGATTTGGATAGAATTACGGAAAAGTTCTTGAAGGCTTTTAACGGAAGATTTTTTGAAAAATATTATTCGAAACAAAAATTCTTTTTCATTGGTCGCCTTTGTGATTCTTCAACGGCTTTTGAAGGCGCGCTTAAACTAAAAGAAATTGCTTACGTCCACAGTGAAGGATATCCTGCTGGCGAATTAAAACATGGGACCTTGTCTTTGGTTGATGAAAAATCACTTGTTGTTGCAATACTAACACAAAATATAATAAAAGAAAAAACTCTCAATGCAGTTCATGAAGTTTTGGCTCGCGGAGCAGATGTTATTCTTATAACTCAATTTCATGATATAGATTTTTCTGGAGACATAATAACGCTTCCAAATGTTTGCCAGGAGATTGCTCCGCTTGTCAGTGTCATTCCTCTTCAACTTTTCTCATATCATTATGCAATTGCAAAAGGACTCAATCCAGACATGCCACGACACTTGGCAAAAAGTGTAACTGTTGAATAACTTCTGGGCTTTTTCGCATACTATTTTCATGATTTTCCCAGAAGTTAAAAAACTTAAAAAGAGTTTGAATGACAGTATAGATATTGTCATTCGTGAACTTTCATGTGGCGAAAGTGAGATAAACATAATTTACATAAAAAGTATGATAAACGAAGACCTTTTTGTTAGTGGTGTTTTGGGGCCATTAATTGATTTTGGAAGTAGTTTAAGCGAATATTCAAGTAACAAAAAATTTAATCTAGATAACTTAATAAATGAAGTTTTAAAAACAATTTCTATTGAAAAAATTGAAAAAAAAGATGCTTTAAAAAATTTATGCGAAAACAAAGTTATTCTTTTCTTAAAAGGCGAGAAAAAAGCACTCTCGATTGACATAGTTAAATTCCCTACGCGCACACCATCGGAACCTCCTACGTCAGCAGTTTTAAAGGGACCTAGAGAAGGTTTTATTGAAGATATAAAAACAAACATTTCACTTTTAAGAAAACGATTTTCTAATGAAAAACTTGTTATTAAACAATTTAAGATTGGCATATATTCACAAACAAAAATTGCTCTCGCATATATTGACGGCATTGCTGACAAGAAACTTGTTAAACAAATTCAAAACAAACTTAATCAAATTGACATCGATGGGATTATAGATTCTTATTATCTTACATCTTTCCTTCAAGCGGAGAAAGGTTCAATGTTTAAACAAGTTGGAAGTTGTGAAAAACCTGACATAATTTCTGCGAAAATACTTGAGGGAAGAATTGCAATTCTTGTTGACAACACCCCAATTGTTTTGACAGTTCCTTTTATTTTTATTGAAGATTTACAAAACAGCAACGATTATTATTCTTTAAACCAATATGCATCTTATATAAGATTCATTAGAATATTGGGACTTCTTTTTGCAGTCATTATTCCTGGCGTATATTTGGCAATTCGTTTATATCATTATAGCATTGTCCCTCTCAGTTTTTTGATAACTATTGCAAATGCAACAACGGCAATTCCTTTAACTCCGTTTTTGGAGATTGTTTTCATTTTGATGTTGTTTGAAGTGTTGTATGAAGTCAGTCTTAGACTTCCAAGATATCTTGGGCTTGCAACAAGTATTGTTGGCGCATTGATTTTGGGAGATACAGGCGTTAAAGCTGGGCTCATTTCTCCACCCGGGGTAATGGTTATTGCTTTGAGCATCATCGCGGTTTATACAATTCCTGACCAAGCTGACCAGATAAATTTGCTTCGTGCTGTATTTATAGTCTTGGGCGCAGGACTTGGACTTTTTGGCATAATTGCAGGAGTTATTTTTATTGTTGCATATCTAAACAATCTTGAAAACTTCAATGTTGCATATCTTTCGCCATATTCTCCACGAATCCGTCAAGATTTGAAAGATGGAGTTCTCAAACAAAATGTTTTGAACATGAAAACAAGACCAAAAAGTTTGCATAACAAGAATAAAGTGAGGTTGAACGATGAAAAAGACTCTTAGCGCACGCCAACTTGGGCTCATTGCATTCATCTCAATTTTGGCGTTAAAATTGACAATTGTGCCAGCACTTATGTTTGAAAAATCAGGAATTGATGCAATTTTTTCTGTTTTTTTAATTAATTTAGTAGATTTTTTAGAATTTATTTTAATTTATCATGTTTTGAAGAAAAATCAAAACATTGGATTTTATGATTATTTGTGTAAACATTTTGGAAAATTTTTGGCAAAAGTAATTCTATTTTTAATTTTCATATTTTATTTTTTGAAATTAATTGCTTTAACAAGTGGAGGATATAACTATTCAAAACAAGCGATTTTCAAAAATGCACCATTATATCTCTTTCTGTTCATTCTTCTTTCGATTAGCAATTCATTATATCTTTTTCGTTTGAAATCTTATGGCAGAACAGTTGAATTTACATATCCTTTTATTGTTTTCATGTTTCTTGGGTTTTTGTTAATTGCTGTTTTATCTGCTCCTCTTCAAGATTTGAGACCATTTTTTCAACATTCTTTTGGAAATATTTTGGAATCAGCATTTTCGTTTGGGCTCGTAGGGGGGAATTTTCTTTTCATGCTACTTTTTATGGGGAAAATAAAGTTTGGCAAAAATAGTACACGTTCAGTTTATGGTCATGTTATTCTGGGTATTTTTTCACTTATTTCTTTTTACTTTATAGACTATTCAATTTTTAAATACACAGCCTTTGCACATTCATTATCTATATCTGAAATTGTTCAATTTTTGCCTCTTCCAACACTCCTCGGAAGTTTTGATTGGTTTGCCGTTTCTTTGATGCTAATTTTGTTTTGCTTTCAAGGGGGATTATATATGTTTTGCACCAATTATGCTTTATGTGGCGTAGCAAAATTCAAAAAAACTGATAAAAAGTGGTTGTCGCATATAGTTTTAATTTTTATAAATATTCTTATCCTGATTTTTGTTTATCTCATATTTCCTTCTTTTTTTAGCATGAGAACTGTATTGTTTAATCAAATTTATATTCCAATTTTTTGCCAAGTTGTTTACTTAATCCCAATAATTGTTTATCTTTGTCAACTTATTATCGATTTTAAAAATCGAAAGAAGATTAGAAGCGGGATAAAATTTAAATTTGATTCGAACATTAAATTAAAGCAAAGGAAGGTGGTATATGAAAAAGATTTTTAATTTTTTAAAAAATCATCCAATTTATTGCCTGCTTTTTCTTTGTCTTCTATTTTTGCCTTCCGCTGTAGTTGCTCAGCCTGAAAATTCAAACAAAATTATAGTTCGAGCACTTGGAATAGATAAGACAACAACAGGTTATGAAATTTCTGCGATTATTTTTACTCCAAAATCAAGTCAAACTTTTGGTGAAAATTACAAAGTTGTTGAAGGGAAAGGGGACACTCTTTATTCAGCATTAGTGTCAATGTCAACTCAGGTTGGAAAGGAAGTTGCTCTTGCTCACACAGATGTCATTTTCGTTGACAACAAAACAAGCGAAGACGGACTTATTGAAACAATAGATTATTTAAATCGCGAATATAGTTTGGGAAGCGACACATATGTCATGTATTGTCCATCATCAACAAAAGAAATTGTAAAGATGGCAAATGAATTGGCAATAGGAAGTGAAATTCGACTGGGAAGCATTTCAGCATATGATGAAAAGAATGTTATTTTAAATAAATCGAATATCGAATCCATTTACAGTTCTGCATATTCGCCGTCAAAATGTACTCTTTTAAATGTGATTGAAGCTTCGGAAGAAGAAGGACTTGATCCCGGTGGGTCTGGTGCATCAAGCGGAGGTTCAGGAACAGAGGGAAGTGAAACTGGCGGAAGTTCAACAGGAGGTTCAGGAAGTTCTGGCACATCAAAAAAATTGCTTAATGGTGGAAAAGCTGCAGTGTTTAAGGGTGGCAAAAAAGTAATGGTGCTCTCGGAAGAAGATGTTCTTAAATATAGATTCACAAAGAATTCAGAATTTGCCCAAACCTTTACTCTTGAGAATTTCAGCGATGCAAATTTCACAGAAGCAAAAATTACTTTCACAGTTACAAAGAGCAATGTTAAATATGCCCTTTCCTTTGATAAAAACACCCCTATTTGCAAAATAAAGATTAATCCAACTTTAATGATTTCAGAAGTTAATCAATCAGAATTGGATAGTGACATTTATATAAGTCCATATATGCTTGGAACGAAAGAACTTAAAACTGCAGTTGAAGCGAAAGTATGTAATGACACAAAACAAATAGTAGAAAAGTTTGTTGATGCAAATTTAGACGTCAACCAAATTTATGAAAAATTTAATGCAAAACTTACAAAAAAATTCCAAAGTTATCTTTCGGATTTGATAGATGAAAATGAATATTTGAAAGGAATTCGTTTTGAGTATGAATGTGATGCAAAAATTATAAGTTAAGGTTAAAAAAATAATCTCAAAAGAGATTATTTTTTTTACATCAGTAAATTTCCATTTTCTGTGTGAACTACTTTTAAAATATTTTCTTCTTGTCCGCTTTCGGCATTGTAATAAAAATAATAAGTTTCTCCATTTTTTGTACATTTGAATTCATAAGTTAAAACTTCGCGATTATAATCTAAAGGACTTAAAGCAACTGCACTCGAAATAATTTTAAAATCTGAACCAATTTTAGATTTAGCCATAGACTTTGAATAGGTCGCTGTAGGAAGAGAGCGTGAAGTGTGATTTGTGTAATAAGGTGTTGCTTCCCAACCTAAAACGTTTCCTGTTGCCATGTCTACCTTTACTTTTATTAAATCTGGATAGAGAATTATTCCATTCTCAACAGGTGCGAGGTTTAAATATATATCTCCACGTGCTTGTGCGCTCCAAACGCATTTCATGTTTTTTATTTCAAGTTTTTGTGCAAAGGTTTCTGCTATATTTATTGCTTTATCTTTGGTAATGTTAATGTTTTTAGTGTCCGCATAAGAACTTAACGTCAAAAGTTTTCCGCCCTTCTTGGTTATTTGTGCATAATATTCAATCCCGTTTTCAAGACGGATTTTAAAATCGAACGTGTTAAATTTGCCATCTGTTTCGCCGACATATATAATTTCTTGGACGTTTGATTTCTTGCCAACTTCTTCGCTGGTTGTTTCGTTTTGAACTTGAAATATATTTTTTGCAATCTCTTGCGCGGTTTCTTTATCAATTTCTTCATAGTTAAGTCCTTTAACAGGTGTGTTTGTAACTGAGTCTGAGAATGGTCCATCATAAATCATTGTAGGGAATTCGACGTCAGTTGTTTTTTGAAATTTTGTTGTAAAAGAGGTGTAGTCGGCTTTTGTTTGTTTTGAATTGTCAATAATGCTGTAACCTTTTGAAATATCGGCTGAAATTTCTGAGAGATGATATTTTATTTCAGAAACAGTATTGTGAAGAAGTTTCAAAGTTTCTTTGTCCGATTCTGAAATTTCTCCGTCTGACATTGAAAGAGTTTTTGTGAACCCTCCAAGTTGATTTAAAAATTTTGAAGTCTCAGGTATTCCATTCATTGAAATCGGCAGGAAGGAAATATTGTTTTGAGCATTTGTCGCTGTTTCTTCAATTTCTGACAGTAATTTTTTGCTATAAGTGTCGTCAGTTGAATTTGTTAATTTCCCAAGTTTTGTTTCGGTGTTATTTATGTTATCAACAAGGTCGTAAAATGAGCGCTGGTATATGTTTTCCAAATTGACAGAAGTTGTGTTATATGCGTTTTTGTTTATCGCATACAAAACGCAAAAAACTGTCATCATTATTCCAAGAACTACAACAAATACAATTAATGTTATAACTCCTGCTTTGCTCATGTTGGATTTTTCTTTGCTTAAATCTTTCATATAACCTCCTTATACCGCAAAAGCATGTTTGCCTATTGTGACAACGACTTTTCGCGAGAATATCCACTGACTTGTTGCAGTTGCGGGATTGTAATAGTAAATACAGCCATAGGTAGGGTCCCAGCCGTTCAGTGCGTCCTGTGCTGCTTGATAGGCGGTTTCATTCGGCTCTAATCCAATTTGTCCATCGTACACTGCTGTGAAAGCCCAAGGTTGATAAACTACACCATAAATTGTGTTAGGAAAATCTGGATGCTTAACTCTGTTTAGAATGACCGCGGCAACTGCAACTTGTCCAACATAAGGTTCTCCTCTCGCTTCAGCGTATACGCATTTTGCAAGAAGATATAAGTCGTTGTTGCTTTGGTCGTTTAGATTTATGCCCAAAAGTCTAGCTGTTTCTGGGCCAACAATTCCATCTTGTGTAACTCCATAGTCGTACTGAAAATTTTTTATCGCTTGGGTAGTTTCCCAGTTTATAACTCCATCAATTGCACCATTATAATAGCCAAGGTCAGAAAGACGTTGCTGTATTGCTTTGTTTTGTGCGTAAGTTGTTTCAGCTTCCACGTTTGAAATTTGATTGTATGGAACGAGACTTATGCTTATAAATGAAAGCGCGAAAAAACACACCAATAAAGAAATAAATTTCCATTTTTTTGAAACTGCCATATTTTCTCCTCAAAAATAAATTTTAAGTAGTTTGTGCAAAAATGGGAATTTATTCACATTATGAAAAGAAAGATTTTATAATTTCAACTAGTTTTGATTTGTAAACAACATCTTTACCAGTTGCATTTGATTTCAAAAAACATAGAGGAGGATACACAACACACCACCAGTTGTTGCCTTCGCCATTTCCTAAGTCTAGAATTAAGGCGTCGTAAAAACCTTGTTCAAAAACAATTCCGTCATAACTTCTGGTTGGGAATTCTTCATTTGCCAGGCGTGCTTTTGAAGTATATGTAAATCCATTTTTTAGGAGCACAGAATTTGCTATTCCTTCTATGTATGAGAAATTGCTTTCAATTATTCTTTCAGCTTCTTTTTTTGTAGTGCATTCGGAAAGGAAAGGAATCATTGCTTCAACAACAGCGTCGCGAACTTGATATTTTACATTTTGGTCAATTTCTGAGTTTGAATTTGCCCGAATATGAATTCGTAAATATTCTGAGTTTGCTGAAGAGTTCTTTTGGTTTAAAATGCCAAATGTTGCAATGCCACCAAGAATAAGTATTAATACAAATGTTATGATGATGCGTTTCATGAAACAATTGTTGTCAAAAAATTATTATTTTAAACATTTGTTACATAATAAATTTGATAATTTGCTATTGACAAAAAAGTATGCTGATGATAGAATATTGTATAAATTAAAAGGGGGAACAAGATGACAGCTTTTGAAAATGGTTTTGAAGTTTTGAACAATAAACCCGAAAGCAATGTAAAGTTTAAAGTTCTTTTTTCGGAAAATAATGAAACAAATTATGACTTTATAAATCGTGATGGCTCTGATAGAGTTAAAGTTGTTGTTGACAAAAAAGGGAACAAATTTGTTTCTATTAAAAAAGACGAAGAAAAAAAGTTGGAAACTTTTTTTGCAGACAATAAAATTAAAGATGTTGAAATAGATGAAGATTTTGTAAACATTCCATTATCTAAGTTTGAAATTAAAAAGGACTTTAAATTTTCATTAAAAGCTGAAGGGTTAAAATTAAACCTAGATGCAACAAGTTTAAATATCACAAAAGGCACGGGTGAAGCAAAAGAAAGCCTTAATTTAAAATATGATAGCCCTGCTAATATAAGTTTATCAAACAACTATCTCAATGACATTGCATCTGGCAAAATAATTGTTAAAGATCTTCCTGTGCAAGCTATTGATATAATTGCAAATAATCCAGAAATATTTAAAAAGAACAATATTGATGCTTTATCTCTTGATTTGGCGGCGGATGGTGAGAACAAAAAACTAAGATTAGTTACAATAGATAATCCACATTCCACAAAGTCATCAAAGTCAGCTGATAAAAAAGTAACTTACATTTATGTTTTAAACAAAAATAACAACCCTATTGTTGCACAACTATCATCAAAGCTTAAATTTTGCCTTAAATCTGATAGTGCAAAAACTGTTACAGATATAAGAAATGAAATAAAGACTGTAAGCGGAAGAGAAGTTGACAATTTATTAGAAAATTTTGACCAAGTTAAGTTCAATGTTGTTTCGGATTTAATTCCTAACAAAAAGAGTAAACAAAAAGAAAAAGATTCTGTTGGAAATGATACTGCTTGTTTAATTCCTAAGTTGGATGGAGAAGCGTTAAGTAAACTTTATCATTATGCAGAAAAAAATCAAATACTTGGCAGCTTGGGTAAGCATATTGACCTAACAAATCCTCTTGCTGGGAATTATCAATCTGTGCCTGTTGAAATAAAAGATTTAAAACAAGATTTTAATTTTTCTATTGATGAAGAGAAATTGAAAGACCAAGAAATTGATAGATCTAAAGACGAAGCTTCAGAACAAGAATCTGGAACACCTGTAGTTGAAGAAGAAACGACTGGGGCAAAAAATGAAGGTGATGGAAACCTTGAAGATGTCGTAAAGCCAGACGAAACTTCACAAGGATTTGTTTCGGAAGAACAAACTTCGGAACAGGACTTAGAAGGTGTTTCAGGCGAAGTTGAGAAAACTCAAAAATCAGAACACGAAACAGAAAACCCACATAATCAACATGAACAAAACGTCCAAGAACAAACTGTAGTTGAACAACGAAACGAAGAAAAACAAGAAACGAAGAAAAACAGTCCTTCAGAGAAAAGATATGCTGTTACATCTCCAAAAGCAAAATATTGGGGAATGGGAATAATGTTGGGTGCGTTTGTTATGATTTCCCTTCTTGCAGGACTTGCAGGGCTTATTTCAATGTGTTTTGCTTTTGGTTCTTTGGCGATAGGTATGGGAACAATTTTGTCAACAGAAGTTGTTGCCGATGCCGGGGCAGGCAAACTACAAGTGCTTAGGGAAATAGATGAAGAAAAACCTTCAAAATCTAAGTCAAAAGACAGAACAAAAGACCGTGAGGCTCGTAAAGAAAAACGTAAAGAAAAACGTAAAGAAAAACGTAAAGAAAAACGTAATGAACGAAAAGCAAGGCGAGTTAGAAGAAAAGAAAAGAAAGCAAAAGAAAAAGACCACAGTGCATCTCCAGATGACAGTCAAGACGGAAGTTCAGGTCAAACTATTAACGATTCAATAACAAATAATGATGAACAAACGGAAACTTATGCTCATAACGAAGTTTTAACAGAAGAAAACCAAGAGGAACAATCTGAGGGACAATCTGAGGGACAATCTGATAATGAAACCACAATAGAAGAGAATCCTGAAGTAACTGAAAATGCTGAACAAAATAGTTTTGAAGCAGATATTACATCTGAAGTGTCAGTTGAAGAAGGAGAACCAATTTCTGAAGAAAATCCTGAAGGGCAAAACAATGTAACTGAAAGAGTTTCAAATGCACTTGCAAACGCGGCCGAATTTACCCCATCAAATGCTAAAGACAAAAATCCTAATGATTTAGAGGAATATATTGCAAGACTGAACAGGGAAACAGAGAAGCAAAAGCAAGAAGCAATTGATAATGGTACATATAAACCAACACACAATACTGACACTGGACGTGAATAAAGCTCATAATAAATTTAAAATAAATAAAAGAAAGCAGTTGACAAAAACTGCTTTTTTGTTTATAATAACAAAGTTGATTTCAGATTGGATAATACACCTCCCTTTCAAGTCCAATTTGAAAATCGATTATGCGTTCTTAGCTCAGCTGGATAGAGCGTTGGTCTACGGAACCAAAGGTCGGGGGTTCGAATCCCTCAGGACGCACCAACTACACGCCTGGGCGTGTTTTTTATTTTATGTTTAAACAAACTAAAATTTTGAAAAAATTACAATCATTTATTTTCTTTTTGTTGAAATATGTAGTATAATCTCTCCAGAGAGGAGGGAAGGACAATGGCAAAATCAGGGAAAAGAGATTATTTTGGACTTGGCTATGTTATAAGCGTTATTCTTGCGATAATACCTGTTACCGCTTGGATTTTGGGAGCATTGACAAGATTTAAAGAAGGCAAAATTGTTGCTGGAATTATCAGATTAATTGGTCTTGGATTTATCATGTGGATTCTTGATTTAATTTTCATGCTTGCTCAAAAACGCATTTGCAGAATTTTAAATGTCTAAGATAATAAAAACTCGAACATCAAGTTCGAGTTTTTTTATGCAACCTTTATTACAAAATAAATCGTTTCGGAAACTGTTTCAAAAGCATAGTCCTTTGCTCCTAGTGATTTTAATGAATATGCAAATCCTGAGTTGGTTTCATTTCCAATTATTGCATCAATCATAGGTGTGCAGAGTGTTTCGCAAAGTTGAGTTGAAGTTCCAATTTTTGTAACCAAATCTAGAACCTTCACAATATTTTCAGATTGTGTTTTGTCTAATTTATTTATTGTAAGAGATTTTCCTTGTACGTTATATTCAAATGGGTTAGAACCTTTTGTTACTGTGCATGTAGAAGAGATATACAAAGTTTTAGGAATATATTTATTGAAAAGGCTTAAAGGGAAAGAATTCATTGAATTTTTTATTGCCGAAATGTCAAGCTTCAACACAATGTTTACGTCGGCAGTATTATTTTCAATGTCTAATTGTTCAAATTTAATTTGTATAATTTCAATTGAAATTTCATAACTTCCAAAATTTATTTTTAAATCACTTTCGCTGCCATTGATTATTGTGTTAAGAACAGCCCCAACTTGTTTGTCAGTTAATTTTATTTCGCCTGTTAAATTAGATTCTGATGTCAAACCGCTTGTGGTGATAGAATAGCCGTCGGTTTCATTATATGCAATCACATCTTTTGCTTTTTCATTTACAGTTTCTTTTGCAGATTTCATATCTTCTTCTGTAAATTTGTTTGTGAACATTGTTGCTTCATCAACGTCTTGTGCCATTATTTTAAGTTGAGAAATTGTTTGGAAAATGTCTATTCCAAATTTACTTTTAGCATAAAAATAAACTCCACCTATTGCAATTGCAACAACCAATACTAAACTAAGTAATGATATTAATAATTTTACCCACCAAGGTTTTTTCTTTGTCATAATTGTTCTCCTTGATGAAGATAATATCACAAGAATTTAAAAAAGAAAAGAGTTTAATGTAAAAATTTTAGGAAACAATCGTACTATGAAAAAAATATTGTCAATTTTATTATTATTTTTGTTTATTCCTCTCTGTTTTACTGGGTGTGAAAATCTAACAATAGATAAGAATTTAATTGAAGAATGTGCAACTATTTCTGCAACACTTGTAGAAACATATTATAACAAGGCAGAAAATTCAGAACTTGAAAAAGTTTCTGATGATAATTTCTATGTTCAAGTCGAAGATAATGAGATAAACGAACTATCAGCAATAACAATCAACAATGTCATATATAAGAAAGATGTTGACTATAAGTTTAGTGTTGGAAACAACAATTTTATTTCTGCGCCAATTTGGAAGCTTGAAGATGGAAAATTGTTTATTGCTTTGCCAACTTTATATGTTGAAGCAAAAGGTGGACTGACAAAAATTGAGGCCGGAGACAAAGTTATAAATATAAGAGTTTATGAAGATGCAGGAGATATGAGCATAGGAAAAGTTGGTGTGTTTGGAGAAACAAATGGTGCAAGCGCAGACAAAACAGTTGATTCTTCGGGTAAAATAATTATTAACCACACTCGTGAATCGGGAAAGACCTTTGTTGGTTGGGCGTTCACAAAAAATAACAAACCTATTGAAAAAGATTTGTATGTGTTCACAAGAAAATATTATGAAGAATCTAAATCAATCTCCTATGGAATTGATATAACAACAGATTCTGAAGAATATGGATATTCTACTGGTCTTTATAATTATTTTATTAATGGCGAAATAACAGAACCCAAAAGTAGAAAAATAGATTACACTGTTGCTATTCCAAAGATTGGGAATATTGAATTTATTGTCAATGTAACAGAAAAAGTGCTGGGAAAAGAATAGATAAAGGTATAAAAAACATTTTGAAAATTCCTTTCACTATGATATGATAAAATCATATACAAAATAAAAGGAGTTTTATATGATAAGTTTTTTAGGAATGACAACATTGACGCTGGCAATACTCATTGTAATTGGTGTTATTGCTCTTGCAATAATTGGTGTGTTGTTTTGGACAAAAATTGTTGAACACAAAGAAAGAAGAGCATTTCTTCGCTTAAGAAAAAAGAAAATAGAAATTAATGTTTCTGGGGCGGATTTGACAAGAACAATGCTAGACCAACTTGGATTGGTTAATGTTGAGATTGAAAGATCCAGTTTCATATCAAGTTTCTTTCGCGGAAACAGATACAGCGCAAAATATAAGAAAATTTATTTAAGCAAAAATGTATATAATAACAGCGCAATTTTAGGGCTTGCTACAGTGACAAGAGTTGTTGGGCTTGCAAAACTTGATGCTGAAGGGAACAAGGGAGTAAAACGTGTTTCAAATGTTGGTTGGCTTCAATCTTCAATTGGAATTATTGTCCCAGCAGTTTTTGTTTCAATTTTAGTTGACGCACTTGTTTTCAGTGAGTTAGGGGTTATTTCGATTGTTGCTTGCTGTGTTGCAGTTTTTGCTTTCATAGTCATTTTGGCGCTTGCATTAAGCACAGCAAAAGTTATCAAGGAGGCTGACAACGAAGGACTCAATATTCTCGAAGCTATGATGATTTTGTCAGATGAAGAATTTAAGATTGTCAAAAAAATGTCAAAATTAAATTATAAAATCTTTGTTGCAAACATAATTTTAACATCTTTATTCATTCTTAAATTTTCAGCACAATTATTGTGGTCTATACTTAAATTCATTGGACGAAAAAGATAGGAGGGAATATGGAACAAGACTTAAAATTTTTGAAAAGAGATACAAAAACAGGAATAGTTGTCACAAGTGTTATCGTGTCAATTGCTGTAATAGCAATGATTATGACTGCTATTTTGGCTAAAATTTCTGTAAGTAATGTTATGGCTGTTGGAACATCAATTATAGTTATATTGACAGCAATAGCAACTGGAATAAGTCAAATAAAAGTATTCCGTGACTATAAATCCGTTAAAAAATCATTGTGCGCAGATGGAATTTTTAATATCTGTATTTCAGCTCTTATTTTAATTACAGGTGTGATTTATCTCTTTATGAGAAATTCAACATTTGATCTTAGATACTTTATATCCGTTTTTGTTTTAGCATTTGCGATATGGAAAATTATTATTGGAATAAAGGCTTTTAAAGAGAAAAGAAACAATGCATGGTTAGATGTTGTTTTGGCTACATTTTGGTTTACAAGTGGAATTTTGCTTATTTTAACTGCAATATTTAATACGGATATAACCCTTATTATTTTTGCTGTGTCAAACTTTTTACTTTTAATAACAGAAGTTGTATATTTGCTATATTCATATATTTTTAAAACACCAGACTATTTGGCTACAGATGAAGCGATAGCAATAATCAAAAATGAGCAAGCAGAAAGACAACTGAGATTAAATCGATATAACGCGCTTGCTGGAAAGACAAGTCAAGAGACAACTGTTGAAGAAAAGAAGGAAAACAATAATGAAAATGATTTAAAGACAAAACTTTCTAAACTTAATGCTTTAAAGATGGAAGGAATAATAAGCGAAGAAGAATATGCAGAAAAACGCAAAAAAATCATAGATGAATCAATTTAAAAAAACACATTCAATAATGTGTTTTTTTTTAAAAATTAACTGTTTTCTTTCTTTCTACATAGTTATCTAAAATATCGTCATACGCACTCATTTTTGATTTTACAAGTTCAACTTCCCAAGGTTTAATTCTATGGAACCAATTTCCATTTTTTCTTACATTGCAAAAATGATGTATTACAATTTCAGGATAGTATTTGTCTTTTGAATTATATATCAATGGAAGCATTTTCTTATAAGTCACACTTTTGTTTAGTGCATCTTGGTCCATATATAACATCTTTTTGTCGTGGCAAAGTTGTCTGGCTTTTTTTAACATTCCTGTTTCACGAATTTTTTTCATGTTCATAAGTAAAACTCCGGCATTAAAATAGCCTTTTGTTGTCCAGCGAGATGGGGACGCCCAATTAAAAGCATCTTTTACGCAACCGAGTTCATAATCATCTATGTTAATATCAAAGAGTTGGCTTAAGTCGCTGTTTATAATTGTATCTGTGTCTAAATAAATAATTTTGTCTGGAATTTCTTTGACATCGTCAGCAAACAAACGAAGCATTGAATAAGGAGTAAAATGACTCCCGATGTTTACACTGTCAATCATTTCCTTTTTAAACATTTTTGAAAGGTCAAAAAGTGTAAGTTTGCTTTCACTGTTTGTTTGTTTTAGAATTTCCTCTAAATATTTTGCTTGTTCTTTGCTTATTGGAACAAATTTCTCATTAATTTCAGTTAAATCCATTGTGAAACAATATGCGTTTATTGGGCATTTTGTATGTTTAACAATTGATAAAAGTGTTATCATCATTCCATTAAAAACTTTGTTATTTCCTGCAAATAATAAATTAATCATTTTTTTCTTCCTTTTCTATTAAATTATAATAAATTGTCTCTAATTTGTAAATAATTTCTTCCCATGTTATGTAAAGATTTTCTTTGCATTTTTTTTGGACATCTTCAAAACTATTTTCGTCTGAAAAAATTTCTAATATTTTTCTTCCAAATTTTTCCACGTCACAATCTTCAACATATCCGTCAATCTTATCTGTGCAAGAAGAACTTGCCAGACTTCCGCTTGTGAAGATTGTTGGAGTGTTATAGGCGGCAGACTCTATTTTTACAATTCCATCTGTGTCATAATATGATGGAAATATATGTAAGTCGGCAATTTTAAAAAAAGCAGATTTTGTTTTTGTGTCATATATTTTTCCAGCAAATATAACATTATTTTGCAATCCCAAAGATTTCACTTTTTTTTCGAAAATATTTCGGTCAACTCCATCTCCGATGATGAACAACTTGAACTTAAAGTTGTTATCTAACAAAAATTTGCACACATCAATAGTAAAATCTATGTTTTTTAGTTTAACAAGTCTGCCAACACTGATTAGAATTTTTTCATCTGTTAAATTATATTTATGCTTTATGTTTTCAATTTCATCTGTAACGTCCAATTTATCTGACAAATTGGTGCCGTTTGGCAATAACTGTATGTTGCCTCTATAACCATATTCTTTAATCAAATTTGCACAAGCAGAATTCATTGTTAGGAGTAAATCACTTTTATTAAATGTTCTCACTATGCTTGAAAGTAAAATTTTAGTTAAGATTCTGCTTTTGGTTGCTTTATAGAAATCCTTTTTGAATTGGCTATGGAACGTTGACAACAAAGGAATTTTATTCTTTTTTGCAAACTTTGCACCAATCTTGCCAACAAAAAAAGGAGAATGAATGTGAATTATATCAAGATTTGATTCTTTGATTTCTTTTTTGAATTTCTTGTCTGAATTTGGAAGAGGAAGAGAATAGTCCAATCCTAAAAGTTTCATGCTCTTACATTTCACAATTCTATAATCACGCTTATCTTCAGAAACGCCAACATTAGGACAAAAAACTGTCACATTATGTCCCATAGCTGACAGTAATTTTGCATAGTTGTCAACAACAGTTATTACTCCGTCAACCATCGGATACCATGTGTCTATGAAGAGCCCTATGTTTAATCTTTTTTTGTCCATTCCTTCTCCTAAGTTTTGAATTATTTTAACATATCCATAATATAAATTCAACTAAATTTAATAAATCATTTGACTAAACAGAATATCAAAAGTATAATAGAAAAGCATAAATTGTGCAAAAATTTTTTACGAGGGCTAAAATGTTAGATAACAAGTATAATTTTTCAGAAAGTGAGCCAAAATGGCAAAAATTTTGGCAAGAGGAAGGTATTTATAAATTTGACTCAAAGTCAGATAGAGAAGTGTTTTCGATTGACTCTCCACCACCAACTGTAAGTGGGAAAATCCATATTGGACATATTTTTTCATATTCGCAAGCAGACTTTGTTGCTAGATTCAAGAGAATGAGTGGGTTTAACACATTCTATCCATTTGGTTTTGATGACAATGGTTTGCCAACCGAGCGTTTAGTAGAAAAGGAATTTGGAATAAAGGCGCATGAAGTAACAAGAGAAGAGTTTAGAGAAAAATGTATGCAAGTTGCTGAAAAATATGAACAAGATTTCAAAGATTTGTTTATTTCAGCAGGAAACAGTGCAGATTTTTCACTTTGTTATTCAACTGTTAGTCCAGAGGTTCAAAAAATTTCACAAAAATCTTTCATTGACCTTGTTAAAGCGGGTGAAGCATACTATGGAGAAAAGCCAGCTATTTGGTGCCCAGAGTGCAGAATTTCCATAGCGCAAGCAGAACTTGAAAGCAAGGATATTGAAAGTTCTTTCAACCATTTGAAATTTAATTTGGTTGATGGAACGGGCTTCCTTGAAATTGCAACAACAAGACCAGAAATGCTTTGTGCATGCGTATGTGTATTCGTAAATCCTGATGATGAAAGATATAAGAAGTATGTTGGCAAAAAAGTAATGGTTCCACTTTATAACTTTGAAGTGGAAATCATGACTGACGAAAAGGCATCAATTGACAAAGGAACTGGTGTTGTCATGTGTTGCACTTATGGTGATGAGACAGATCTCTTTTGGCAAGAAAAATATAATCTTCCAAGAAAAATCGCAATTGATGATGGCGGAAGAATGACTGCGCTTGCAGGAAAATATGAGGGAATGAAAATAAAGGTCGCAAGAAGTGAGATAATAAACGACCTTAAAGAAGCGGGACTTTTAATTAAACAAGAACCAATTGTTCATGCTGTTGCAACTCATGAAAGGTGTGGAACACCTATGGAAATCAACATCAAAAAACAATGGTTTATTAAACTTGTTGAACATAAAGATGAATTCCTGAAACGCGGAAATGAAATCAAGTGGTATCCAGAATTTATGAAAAGCAGATACACAAATTGGGTTGAAAATGTTGACCGTGATTGGTGTATTTCTCGTCAGAGATATTTTGGTGTGCCAATTCCTGTTTGGTATTGTGAGGAATGCGGGGAGATTATTTTGCCAGAAGATAGTCAGCTTCCAGTTAATCCTTTAACTGACAAACCAAATCATGCTTGTCCAAAATGTGGAAGCACAAAGTTTAAGCCAGAAACGGACATTTTTGACACATGGCAAACATCATCAATAACTCCTCAGTTAAACTGCAAGTGGAAAATAGATGATGATTTCTATGAAAAAATGATGCCAATGTCACTTCGACCAAATGCACATGATATTATTCGTACATGGGATTTTTACACTATTGCAAAATCACATTTCCATTCAAATTGTTTACCTTGGAATAATGTTATGGTTTCTGGGTTTGTTATGGCGAACAAGGACGAAAAAATTTCAAAGAGCAAATCTAACTCAAAAATGTCGCCTGAAGTTTTGTTGAAAGAAAAATCAGCAGATATAACACGTTATTGGGCGGCGACAGGCAGTTTGGGGAGAGATATAATTTTCTCGGAAGAGGAATTTAAAAATGGCGCAAAATTGGTTAACAAAATTTGGAATGCTTCGAAGTTTGTAATTTCTCTGTTAGACGGATATAGCCCAAAAGAAATTAATTTAAAACCAATGGACGAATGGATAATTGCCAAGTTTAATGACATGTTTGACAAATTCAAAGATTATTTTGAAAAATATGAAATTGGACTCGCAATGGGAGAACTTGAAAAGTTTTTCTGGAATTTCTGTGACAATTATATAGAAATAGTAAAAAGAAGATTGTATAATCCAGATATTTTCGGTCAAGATGCTACTGACAGTGCAAAATACGCATCATATACTGTGCTTTTAGGTATGCTTAAACTTTTTGCGATTTATCTTCCACACATAACCGAAGAAATTTATCAATCATATTTCAGAGAGTTTGAAAATGAGAAATCCATTCACCTTTGTATAATCGGTAAAATTGATGCAAAAGTTGGCAAAGAGATTATTGCTGATGGCGATGATGTAGTTCAAATTGTGTCAAAAATTCGCCAATACAAATCTGAAAATAACCTTTCATTAAAAGAAGAATTAGAAAAAGTAAAACTTGTTGGATATAATGATTTTGTTAAAACCGTTGATTATGACCTTAAGGCAGTTGGTTCAATAAAAGATCTTGAATTTGCTGTTGGTGACAAAGATATAATAATTGAAAAATAGGAGTGTCGAATGAAAGAACATATAACACCAAATTTATATAAACTTGCAAAACTTTTCAAGAAGAAAGGTGACTTATTTATAGTTGGTGGATATGTAAGAAATTCGATTCTTGGAATTTATGACACAGACATAGACCTTGCAAGTAAACTTACACCAGAAGAAATAAAGACAATTTTGTTCGGAACAAAATATGAAGTTAAGGAAAAATCCAAAAAACTTGGGACTATAACAATTTCACTTGGAGAAGAAAAATGGGAACATTCAACTTTTAGACGTGAAACATATGCTGAAGGAGGTGAACATGTTCCGCTTAAAGTGGAATTTGTCAGTGATATAAAGGAAGATGCAAAACGTCGTGATTTCACTGTTAATGCAATTTATTACAATATCTCAAAAGATGAATTTGTCGACTTTTATAATGGAATAAATGATGCAAAAAAGAAAATTATTCGAACAATTGAACACCCTGATTTTGTTTTTGAAAACGATGGGCTTAGAATTTTGAGAATGATACGATTGGCGAGCGAACTTGGATTTAAAATTGATTCAGTAACGCTTCGTTCAGCATATTGTTTCCGCGAAAATTTAAATGATATTTCTGGTTCACGCAAGATTGAAGAATTGAATTTAATTCTTAATTCTGACCAAAAATACAAGATAAGTAAGAAAAATTCCTTTATGCAAGCATTAAAGGTTTTCAATTCGCTCAAACTTTGGAAGTACTATCATAGTCCTGTTTTAAGAATTAAATATGACTTAGTTAAGAACGTTCAACCTAAAAACAGGTTTATTGCTTTGCTCATTGATATTCTTACTTCAGCCAGATATAAGACTGATATGATAGAATTGACTAATCAAATTCTGGGCAAACATGGTCTTGGAATCCCTGAGAACAAAATTGAATATTATAAGAAAATTGTTTTCGCATATAATGATGCACTTGGACGAATGGAAAATAAAGAATACTTTATAAAATATTTTGACGATTTTGAAGTTATTTCTGATATTCTTCGATATCGTTCAAAGCTTTTGTATATGAAATATAATTTCTTCTATCACTATTTAATAAATAATAAAGTTCCAATAAGACTAAAGGATTTAAAGATAGGTGGAGCAGAAATTAAAGCAAATTATCCTAAAATTAAAGAAAAATATTATGCAACAATTTTAACAGAACTTTTAAGTAGAGTTTTTGATGGTTCAATTAAAAACGAAAAGGACGAATTAATTGCTGAAATTGCAAAAGTTAGAGTTTAAAAAAATACGCCGTAAAGCGTATTTTTTCTTTTAATTTAATCTTTTAAAACTTGTATTTGAAGAGAATTATAAATTAAACCGTTTCATTTTCTTCAGAAATATTTTCTTGCTCTGCATATTCAATTTCTTCAGAAGTCAATTCAACATTATTAATGTCTTCAGTTCCAAGAGCAGATTCGTCAGTTTCTTCGTGGATTGTTGTTGCAACACTAACTATTCTTGCCCCAGGACGAAGTTTCATGACTTTTACACCTAGTGAACTTCTTCCGATAATTCTTATGTCAGATGATGCCATTCTTATGATAACACCGTTGTCGGAAATTAGCATTAAATCTTCATCGTCATTTGTTATTTTGAGAGCAACAAGCTTTCCAGTTTTTTCATTGAAATTTCCTGCCTTTATGCCTTTTCCGCCTCTGGATTGAAGACGATAGTCATCAACGACTGTTCTCTTTCCATAACCGTTTTCTGTGATTGTAATGAATTGTGAATCTTTTTCAATTATTGCCATATCAACGATGTAATCATTTGAGTCAAGTTTCATTGAACGAACACCTTGAGATGTTCTGCCCATTGGCCTTACATCTTTTTCACTAAATCTTATACATTTTCCATTGTGAGATGCAATCAAGATTTCGTTTTCCCCAGTTGTGAGTCCAACTCCATTAAGCTTGTCACCTTCGACCAATTTTATTGCAATTTTCCCAGATTTCATTATATTTGCAAATTCTTTTAGGTCTGTCTTTTTGATTAAGCCGTTTCTAGTGGATATAACAAGGTTTCCTTCTTGACCTTTCTCAAAAGAAATCATTGCCTCAACTTTCTCGTCTTGCATGAGTGGGAGAAGGTTGATTATAGCGCGTCCTTTTGCCTGTCTTTGAGCTTCTGGAACTTCATATGCTCTTATTGAATATACCTTTCCAAAATTTGTGAAGAATAATAAATCGCTGTGTGTGCTTGTTACAACAATTTTTTCAACGAAGTCTTCTTCCTTTGTTTTGTGTGCTGAAATTCCAACTCCGCCTCGTCTTTGGGAGTGATATTCGCTCACACTCATTCTTTTTACATAACCTCCATGAGTCAAGGATATGACAACGTCTTCTTTTTCAATTAAATCTTCATTATCTATGTTGCCGATTTCCATGCTTATTTGAGTTTTACGTGGAGTTCCAAATTGCGTTTTGATTTCTTCAAGATTGTCATAAATTATTTGTAGAACACGTTCAGGTCTAGCCAAAATGTCATTTAAATCTGCAATTAATGCTTCAAGTTCTTCAAGTTCATCTTTAAGTTTGTGAACTTCTAAACTTGTAAGTCTTGATAATTTCATTTCAAGGATTGCATTTGCTTGTTTGTCGGAAAGTTCAAAGTTTTCCATAAGTTTTTGCATTGCATCTTGTTTATCGTCTGAGTTTTTAATTATTGAAACAACTTCATCTATATTTGCAAGAGCAATAACAAGTCCTTGAACAATGTGTTGACGTTCAAGCGCCTTTCCAAGGTCAAACTGTGTTTTTCTTGTCAGAACTTCTTTTTGATGTTCAAGATAGTAATATAACATTTCTTTTAATGTTAAAATTTTAGGTGTTCCATCAACAAGAGCAAGAAGAATTATTCCGCCACTTGTTTGAAGTTGAGTGTGTTTGTATAACATATTTAAAACAACTTGTGCATTTGCATCACGTTTTAAATCAACTACAATTCTCATTCCTTCACGGTCAGATTCTTCTTTAATGTCTGAAATTCCTTCAATCTTTTTATTTTTTACAAGGTCAGCCATTTGAATAATCAATTTTGCCTTATTAACTTGATATGGAAGTTCAGTTATTATAATTCTGTGTCGGCCGTTTTCCGTTTCTTCAATTTCTGCTTTACCGCGAACAACAATTCCGCCACGTCCTGTTTTATATGCATGTTTGATTGCTGCGCGTCCCATGATAATTCCACCAGTTGGGTAGTCAGGAGCAGGAATTATTTTTATTAATTCATCAATTTCTATGTCAGGATTTTTTATTAATGCTTGAACCCCGCTTATAACTTCCGCCAAGTTATGTGGAGGAATGTTTGTTGCCATACCTACAGCAATTCCATCTGCGCCATTAACAAGAAGGTTAGGAAACTTTGATGGAAGCACAACAGGTTGCATAAGGGTGTCATCGAAGTTTGGATAAAAATCAACTGTGTTTTTGTCAATATCTTCCAACATTAAATTTGCAATTTTTGATAACCTTGCTTCGGTGTATCTCATTGCGGCAGCGCCATCTCCATCAACTGAACCAAAGTTCCCGTGACCGTCAACAAGTGGACAACCAATTGAAAAATCTTGAGCGAGGCGAACAAGTGCGTCATAAACAGAACTGTCACCATGTGGGTGATATTTACCCATACAATCACCAACAATACGAGCACATTTTCTATATGGTTTGTCTGAGAAAAGCCCCATTTCTCCCATAGAGAACAGAATTCTTCTGTGTACTGGTTTAAGTCCGTCTCTAACGTCTGGAATAGCACGTGAAACGTTGACTGCCATAGCGTAAGAAATGAAAGACTTTTTGAGTTCGTCGTTTACTTCAACTTTGACAACTTTTGTGTCTTTAAACATTTCCTCTAGTGATTTTTTATTGTTATTTTCTTTCATCATTCACCTCTCTGAGAAGTTTCATTGTTCTGTCAATTTTTTCTTTTCTGATTTCTTCAATTTCTTCCGTTCCATAGTAAACCTCTAATTGTTCAACCATGTTCAGAACGTCAGCAATTTCTTCTTGAATGTTTTTGTAAACTTTATCTATTTTTTCTTTAGGAACAGGTTCATTGAAATCAACTTTTTCATATCGAATTTTTTTGCATAATTCTTTAATAAGTTCGCTCATTTCTTCAATTGCCATTCTTTCTTGTGATTCTTGGCCCCATTCTTTTAAGAAAAGTTCATATTCTTCTTTAAATCTCATATCTTGCTCCTAAACATCAAGGTCCGTAACAAGTTTTGCATTTTCTTCAATGAATGTTCTTCTTTGTTCGGCATCTTCTCCCATTAAAATATTAAAAAGATTGTCTGCTTCAACTGCATCTTGCATTGTTATTTGTACAAGTATTCGTTTTTCAGGATCCATTGTCGTTTCCCAAAGTTGATTTGCTGTCATTTCACCAAGACCTTTGTATCTTTGGATTGTAACGCCTTTTCTTCCTTCTGTTTCAAGGTTTTCTTCAAGGTCTTTATCTGAATAGAAATATTTATCCTCCTTGCCTCTTGAAACCTTGTAGAGAGGTGGTTGAGCGGCATAAACATGTCCGTTTTCAATAAGTGGTCTCATGAAACGGAAGAAGAACGTCAACATCAAAATTCTTATGTGTGCACCATCAACGTCGGCATCGGTCATACAAATTATTTTATTGTATCTCAATTTTTCTTCATTGAATTCAGTTCCAATTCCGCACCCAAAAGCAGTTATCATACTTTTTATTTCGGCATTTTCTAAAATTTTATTAAGACGTGCCTTTTCAACGTTCAAAATTTTTCCACGAAGTGGCAAAATTGCTTGAAAGCGTCTGTCACGTCCTTGTTTAGCAGTTCCACCAGCGGAATCTCCCTCAACAAGATATATTTCACAAAAATGTGGGTCTTTTTCTGTGCAGTCTGCAAGTTTTCCTGGCAAGGTGGTTGATTCTAAAACACCTTTTCGTCTCGTCAAGTCTCTTGCATTTCTTGCTGCATCTCTTGCGCGTTGTGCTGTTATACATTTTAAAACAAGATCTCGTGCTTCTTTTGGGTGTTCTTCCAAATATTCACCGAAACATTCCTGCATTGCTTTTTCAACAGCCGTTCTTATTTCGCTGTTTCCAAGTTTTGTTTTGGTTTGACCTTCAAATTGCGGATTCATAAGTTTCACGCTTATTATCGCTGTTATTCCTTCTCGAACATCGTCACCAGATAGTTTTTCTGATTCTTTCATAATCTTGTTCTTTTGACCATATTCGTTTATAACTTTTGTCAATGCGTTTTTAAATCCAACGAGATGAGTTCCGCCTTCTTCAGTATTGATGTTGTTTGCATATGCGTGAATCATTTCTGTGTATCCGTCATTATATTGGAAACAAACTTCAATTTCATTCGTAGAATTGATTTTATTGAAATATATTGGACAAGGGAACAGAGGTTCTTTGTTTTTATTTAGATATTCGACAAATTCAACAATTCCGCCTTTAAATTCAAATTCGTCACGTCTTTCTCTTCCTTCGCGCTTGTCTTCAAGAGTGATTTTAAGACCTTTGTTTAAAAATGCTATTTCTCTGAAACGAGAACGCATAATTTCATAGTTAAAATCAACTGTTTCAAAGATTTCAACGTCAGGCATGAATGTGACCATTGTTCCGCGTTTATCAACTTTTTCAAGTTGTTGAAGAGAGCATTCTGGGATTCCGCGAGAGAATCCAATGTAGTAATGATAGCCGTTTTGGAAAACGTCAACTTTCAGCCATTCAGAAAGCGCATTAACGCATGAAAGGCCAACACCGTGAAGTCCGCCAGAAATTTTGTAACCTTCACCGCCAAATTTACCGCCAGCATGAAGTTTTGTTAAAACAACTTCAACAGCGCTCTTTCCTTCTGTTTTATGAATTCCTGTTGGAATTCCTCGTCCATTATCAAGGACAGTGCATGAGCCGTCATCATTTATTGTAACGTTAATTTCTGTACAATAACCTGCGAGCGATTCATCAATGCTGTTGTCAACAACTTCAACAACTAAATGTTGAAGGCCACGTTCGTCCGTCGACCCGATGTACATTCCAGGTCTTTTTCTAACAGGTTCAAGTCCTTCAAGAACTTGGATATCAGTTTCATCATATTTTTTTGATTTTGTTAGTATATCTTCTTCCATAAAACCTTCCTTCACATAAACTGTAGTAAGTATAACATATATAACTATATAAATCAAACGAAAATTTAAAATTTTAAAGTAAAAAATAAGTTATAATCAAATAAAAATTGTAAATAAGTTGATAAGAAAAACAATTTAAATCAATAAAAAAATGCCCAGTTGAATGGGCATTTTTTAAAATGTTATTCCTTATTAAGATTTTTTTGTTCTTTCTTAACAGAAGCTGTTGCTGTTTTAATCTTGTCAGCAGTTTTTTCTTTTTTTAAGTTTAATCCAAGTTGCAAATCAACATTTTTTTCAACAAAAGCTTTTTCCTTTTCGGCATTTATGGCATCACTCGCTTGCTTAAAACCATCTTTAAAGACTGTGCTTATAAGTTGCGAACTGATAAAACTAATTAAGAAGAGGGCAATAAAAATCATCCCAATAGGCCCAATTGGCCAGAATATAATTCCAAGGAAAAAAGAAAGAGGACTAATTGCTTTTAGGGCATAATTAATTCTTTCACATGTTTCTGATCTCTTTTTGAAAACTGCTTTAGGGGCATGTTTAAGTTGAGATTTTACAAGTGATTCGCGTTGTTTCTTTTCTTCATCTTCTTTTGCCAAAAGGTCTTTGTTTTCTTCCATTTTTTCTCCTATATTTTCCATATTTTACAACAGTAAAAGACATTTGTCAATAGCAAAAGAAATTAAAAAATTTATGTGCAAAATAACCATAAAATTATTTAATTCATTTTGGTTAATTTAACTAAATTATTTTTTAATTATTTTTCAAAAATTTATCGAAAAGGTTATATCTTTCTGGTGATGTTATTGCATTGAAAATTTGATTTTTTACATTTGGCATTTTCTTCTCCAAATCTGCCAAAAAATTTTTCATATCTTCTCTCTTTGTTTTGTGATTTGCTGGGCAAATATTCTTTACAATTGGAAGGTCTTTTGAAGCAGAGATAATGGTCTTTTCATCAGTAAAAACAAGCGGTCTTATTGCGGTTATGTCGACATTTGAAAGATAGGTTTTTGGTGAAAAGGTGCTTAGTCTTCCCTCATAAAAAAGTGAAAGGAAAAACGTTTCCAACAAGTCATCTTTGTGATGTGCCAAGGCAACTTTATTGCACCCAAGTTTTTTTGCAGTTGAATTTAGGATTCCGCGTCTTAATTTTGCACACAAACTGCAAGGATTTTTTTCTTTTCTTTCATTAAAAACAATGTTAAAAATTTCTGTTTTTTCAACATAAAATTCAACGTTGAGTTTTTCGCAAAAATTGCTTAGGCAAGAAAAGTCGGTTTCGCCGTTAGTTTGGTCAACTGTTATTGCGATTAGGTCGAATTTAACAGGTGAAAAAATTCTATAATTGGAAAGAGCGGAGAGAAGAACCAAACTGTCTTTTCCGCCACTTAATCCAACTGCAATTTTGTCTCCATCTTCAATTAGGTTATATTTTTCGATTGCGCTTCTCAATTGGCTTAAAATTTTTCTCATGCGTATATCGTAGCAAAAATGTTTGAATTTTACAACAAACGAAGCAATTTTTTCTCTTTTTTTGTTCAAAAATCGCTTTGTTTCGCCTTAATCTTGTTAAATTGCTTTGTTTTCAACAAAAAAAATATTAATATATATATAAATTTTAATAAAAATAAAAATTTTAGAGAGATTAAAGATAAAGTCGGAGGGGAAGCATGAAAAAAATTTTAGGATTTATTGGTTGCTTTGTTTTAGTCGTAATTGCAAGTATGACTCTTTATGCTTGTGGAGAATCTGATAAAAAAGCGCAAATAACTGCTTCTAACTCTGAAATTGAACTCGTTCTGGGAACAGACCAAGAAACTAAATCTGTTGAGTTTGAACTAAAGAATTTTGGGAATGGAAGCGACCAACTGAATTTCAGTTTGGAAGATAATGAAAAAGACTTTGTTTCAATTTCTCCAACCCCCAAAAAAAATGGCAAGACTGTTTTAGAAGTCAAAGGCTTGTCTAGGGGGACGGCTCATATTTTTGTTACAAGTCTTCAAGGTTCTCAAAAATTTGTTTTGACTGTCAAGGTTATACAACCAATAACAGGCATTGAACTTAAAAACGAATATGCAAATTCGTTGTATGTTGTTGCTGGAAGAACTCTTTCTCTCTCACAGCAAACGATATGGAATTTTATACCTTCTGACACAAATCAACGTGATTTGGATTTTTCATTTGTTGGGGAAAGTCAAGGTTGTGAGATAATTGACGGGAACTTGGTGGTTTCTGACAGTTGCTCTCTTCAAAGCGTAACTTTGCAAGCAGTTTCTTCTTCTAATTCAGAAATTTCAACTGAATTTGAAGTTAAGATTCTCAAGCCAATACAAGTTGTTCTTTCTATGGACGGCAAAACAGTTGTTGAGAATGTTTCATCTTCAAGCGAAATCCAAAACTATTTGGAAATTTTCCCAACAGAAAAAGATGAATCAATTTACCCTAACAGCAAAACTGTAACTTTGATTGTTAAAGCGGGAAGTCAAGACGAAACCTTGAAAATTGATAAAGTTTTCGGAACTGATTTAGACAAATTCAGCGTTCTTCAAACAGGTTACAGTTATGATTCTGCTCTAAAACTCCACAGATATATTTTCTTGATTCAGGCTAATTCCCAAGAGGCAGGAAATATTGACAATGTAAAATTCACCGTTTCCTACAACGGATATAATGCCGGGGAAAGCAATTACGTTGAAAATTCTGTCGTCTTAAATTTGTACTCATACAATAAACCGGACTCAGTGGAAGTAAACGGAGCTAATAAATCCGTAGAAATTGACATTTTTGAAAACTCAATTAATTTAACAAATGGTCAAATGGTTGAATTTTCTATTTTGCCGGGCAACTTAAAATCTGGCGAAAATTATATAACAATTTGGGCAAAGGATTTTGAAAATTTGCCAGTTTCTTTGTACAGACTTAATGCCACAAGAACTGGTTATATTTGCGTTTTTGGATATGACAAAAATGGAAACGCGGTTGGAAACGAAAATGGCACAATAAGATATGCCACAATTTCTTCAGGTACTAAACTTTATGCATTTATAAACTCAAAATATCTGTTAAATGTTACAAACAAATCTGCACAAATTTATGCTCAAGCCTCAGCATTCTGTGATTTTACAGCGACTGAGACTTCTCGTGCGCTTACAAATATAACTTTCACAATTAATCCAAATGCAAAGAATGTTTTTATTGCTGACAAAACAGAAAGCGGTTTAGAAGTTAAACAAAGCGAGACAACTATCTTTGCTGAATATGGAAAAACAATTACACAATACATTGCTATTGACCCAGCATCATTCACAATTGGTGCAAATTCCAGTGTAAAAATTGCAAATGGGAATATTGCGACAATTGGAACTCTTTCTTACTACGCAAAAGATGAAAACTATGTTTATGGAAAATTTACAATAATCCCAAACAAAGTCGGTTCAACAACGCTGACTGTTTCTCTTTCTGACGGAAAAACTGTCAACTTCAGTTTGGTTGTAATATGCCCTCTTGAAGAACTTGAAATTGATTTGGAAGATGTGACATATGGCGGAACGGTAATTGAAAGCGACATTGTCCCTTACAAAAATATTTCTGACACTGTTGTAAAAATCAACGGAATTGAAGTTACAAGACAACTCAATAAACTTTCTATAGCAAATTCTGGTGGAAGTGGTGTTCAACTTATCAAAAAAGCTGTTCCTTCAAATGCACAATATTACCTTGAATATAAATTTTTCGATTTTACAATTCCTGACGGAAAGACTCTTAAAACAATCAGTATTAGTGATATAGATGTTGCTAATCTTGAATGGTCATCTTCGAGTTCAATAATTAACACCTCTCGTTTGGTAAATTCAACACTTCTCGAGGCGATTAACTCAGGAGTTGAGGGAAATGTCCTTATCAGAATTGATATTAAGGCAATGAAGTCTGATGGAACATACACTGAGGATCCAGCAGGAAGTTTGTTCTATTTGGTAAATTTCTTTGTCCCAATAAAAGGTGTTTCGATAAAGAATGGAACTATTGATGTTTATAGTTACGATTCAATAGGTGACAAATTCTTAGATTCAAATAACATAAGTAAATCCATAGGTTCATTCAGTGTGACTGTAAATCCCGTAAATGTAGGATTGATACCAACTTATCTAAAAAATTTGGAAATATTTGTAAATGGTTCAACAGTTAATATTTCAAACCTATTTGTTAACGATTTGCTATATCTTAATGCCGACGGTGTTGTAACATATAACTTATCAGCTGCTACCCTTAAAGTTACAAGAAAACTTGAAGGTAATGTGTATACATTTACAATTCAGGCTTTAAAGTCTTGTGATGCAAACTTTATTTTTGCAATGTCGATTTCTGAAATCAATCCTGACAAAAAATTTACTGCAATTTCAAGGGTTATTATTACAACTGCTGTTGAAATAAGTGAAATTGAAGTAATTAATGCAAGCGAAGAAGACCCAATTTACATTCAAAATCAACTCAAATCCGCTGATGATTTCAAAAAAATAATTATACAAGAGGGAGTTGAAGTTGAGGTTAATGATGAAGAAGCTT
This sequence comes from Clostridia bacterium, assembly GCA_016297845.1. Classification (GTDB taxonomy): domain Bacteria; phylum Bacillota; class Clostridia; order Christensenellales; family UBA1242; genus UMGS687. The sequence continues at coordinate 41,863 of JAEDFV010000001.1, read as the reverse complement.
ACAACAATTATGTAAGTTCGTTAATCGACGATGTTTATGAACTTGAACTTGTCTATAATATTTTTGCAAACAGTGAAAAAGAAATAACAAACAAATCTCTTGAATTTGAATTTAACTGGGATTATTTGTCAGAGAAAGATTATTACATTGATGAAAATGGCGACAAACAATTCTTTGCATATATGGTTGGCGACAAATTAACAGTTGTTCGTGTGGCATATGACTATTCAGATTATTTCAATTTGTCTGAAGAGGAAAGAAATTTAACAACAAAAGATGAAAAGAAAAAATTGGCACAATTTGGAGCAAATGGCACTCTTGTCATTTATCCAACGTCAAATTACTATGAGTCAACAAATGGTTGGAATGGCGAAGAGCCAATTGTCAGAATCCCAATCAAAGTTGCCGATGGCAAGAGTTCAGATTCTGCCTTTGAAATTTATGAGTCGGAAGATTTAAAACTTCTTGGCTCTTCTCCTGCTTCAACTTTCGTTTTAAGAAACAACATTTTCATGCCAGTTGATTATGAACCTGTTGAAAATTTCATGGGCAAATTGTCAGGACGTTATCAGTCAGAAATCACACCTTATGGAATTTACGCAATAAAACCTTTGTTTAAGATGATTGCTGAAAGTGGTGTTGTTGAAGATATGTTCTATTACACTGCTTATCTTCCAGAACTTGGCTACACCTTTGATGAATATGTTTCAACTTATAATGGTGTGACATATTATGGCGGTCTTGCAAACATAAATAAAGGTGTGATAAGAAACATTGGCTCCAACTATAATGGAACTCTCGACACCAAAGAAATTTTGGAAAATGCTGGCGACGGAATGGATGTTTTCGGATATATGAAAGCATTCCAAGAGCATTATGGAACAAAAAATAGTAATGCTGATTCATTGACGACCATCAAATATAAAAATGTTTTCAATCCATCACTGTCTTCTTCTGAGGCGTCGGTTGCAGAACTTTTTGGGTTTTTAGCATTACACGATGAATCAAGAGTAATTAACTCAAACTCTGCCTACGGAATGTATTACGGAATTGAATACAAAGCAGGTCAACTTGTTAAGTACACAGGGGGACTCGTTGGTCTCAACTTGGGAACAATTGAAGCGACAGACGATTCATTGACAAAAGGTTACATGGCAACAGGTATTTCTGGTGCAAACATTGGAGGAATTGCCGGAGTTAACGAAGGAAAAATCATAAACTACACTTTCATCGGCGGCGTTGTTGGCGTTGAAAGTGCTGGCGGAATTGTGGCATGCAACAAAGGAGATTTGAAAGATTGTAAATATATCAACACTGTTCCTTTCTACGCAAATGTGACACTTCTTATTTTGAATAACTCTGCCTATTCATATTCAAATGAAATCAATTTCTCCGCAGGCGGAATCTGCGCTGTTTCTGAAAGCGGAAACATCTATGGTTGCGTCGTGGAAGCAATTTATGACATTGACCAACAAAAAGAATTGATAAAGTTCTTGCCAAGCGACACAGGCATTGTTTATGTTCATTATGTTGAAAAAATAAATGAAAGTGCGCCTAAAGAATATTACAACAGTATTGTTAATGGAACGGAATACTCAGGCGCAAAGCCTTTTGTTTGGGAAAGCATATCTGATGATGAATTAAAATTATATTTTGATAGCACGAGCGGAAAATTTCCAGCTGAGTGGAATGCTCTTTCAACTGATCAAATTTTCTATAGATTGAACACAACTCAACGTGAAGTTTACTCTGGGGGATTGGTTGGAATTTCTTCAAACACCCAAATTTCACGTTCAATGTTCAGTGGGGCATTGCCAGTCAAAGAATCAAATTCTGGCGGACTTGTTGGAAATTTAATAAGTGACTATAATGAAGCGACCAATTTAGTTTTGGATTGCTATTCTCTTGTCCATTATGATGTTCAAAATGTTAATTTAGGACATAGTGCTGGTCAGTTTATATACACTGGTTCACTTTCTGAAATAAAAAATTGTTATATAAAATCTAATGTTACTTCTTTGCCTAGTGCATGCAGTGCAACGGGAACACCTGTGGCGTCATTTATTGCTGGAACTGACAAAAAGACAGGACTTTTAGATGCTTTTGCCGCTTTCTCATGTTTCAATGTTGAAGGAATGGAAATTATTGATGCAGGCCAAAAATCTTACAAAGATTTATACAACTACGGAACAGCAACATTGAATTTACAAAATAAAGGGTGGTGTTCCGAATTGTATGAAAGGCAAATTTTAGGATACAATAACACCCAAGTTAAGGTAAGTTATGACGATTGCAATCCGTTTGGCGTGATTGCTGGGGATTTTGGAGAAATTACAGGTCTTTCTAAACACACATCTAAGACGGCATCTGAGTCTACAATTGTTGCCTTCAATACCCTTAGTGAATTGTTTGCCACATTTATGAACAATTTTGAAATCCCTACAAACGGTACGGAATACATCCCAACCATCAGTAGCAATGCTCTTAATAGTTACACCCAATTTTATAATAAGGCGATAGAGCTTTACAACAGTTCGCTTGTTTCGTTTACCAAGAACGAGAGCAACGATCTCACCAGAAGTGCGGTGATAGGCGTAAATCATCCATACACGATGGCTTTTGGATCCGACGTAAGTCCAGAACTCATCGATTTCCAAACAGTCATAGCAAACTTGTTTGGGTTTAGTTCTAAAACGGAATTTATGAACTACGCTCAAGACCTTGCCGATACTTATGCCCAGCACAGAGCTAACATCGCGAATTCCGCAGCCACGAACGAGGCACTTGATAATGGATGTTTCTACACCAGCAATGGTTCCTTTGTATTTCCTATCGCCGTCAAAAATGAATTGTCGTCCACAGTTCTTGCATATGTAATTTTGGACACCAGTGGGCTTGTGTCCGTTTGGGTTAACGACATTACTGCCGCACTTTGGGCAACAAATTTCAATAGTTCTTACCATACAGAAAGTATAATAAATAACGAACTATATTGCAAAAACATACTTTTTGTAACAGGACCAAATAAAGTTGCAACTTTAAGCAGAACATACAACGAAGGGGCAACTAATAAACAAAGTGATGAATTTACTTTATCGACGTCGTTGACAAAACATTCTAGCGAAGATACTTCAAGTTACTATCTTAACATAGAAAGATTTATGCTTCGAGGAAATGAAGTGTATATCAACTCTATTTCTTATGAAGATAGTTTAGGAGTTGTTCGAGTATATCCAGAAGGCGGAGTAACAATTAATTTAGCGGAAGAATCAAATTTTACAAGAACGATTGTTAATTATTGGAATCAAATATATGAGACAGTTGGCGAAAATGAAAATACTTACGACGTATACAAAGTAGTTGAATATACAAGAACAGTTTCAAATGACGGAACTTTGACTTTGGAATTTGTTATTAAATATAGAAAGATAAATCAAGAGACTGGCGAAGAAACAACAGAGTCATTGAGAACTGAAACCTATTCTTTCAAAAGAACTTCATCAACTGATGTTTCAAAATTAAATCTGTGCTTTGATGTCAACGTTGATAGTGATTTTTTGAACTTAAACTTCTATTCTTTTGGAAACACAACCGACAGCAATTATATCCCTAATATAAGATTCAGTAGCATGGGTTCACTTGATTTGAATTCAGAATCTCAAAACGATACTTACAATGGATATTTCTATGATGAAGAAACTATAAAGTATAAAGATTTTGCAGATGTAGTTTATTACTCTGGATACGACACTTCAGTTAAAGTTCTTGATTCTTCACTTAACCATGTGGCTATCAATGACTTAAATTTATTGTATTATAAGTTATATTTAATTGGTTTATATAATAACTTTGATGACTTCATGAAAGAAAGCGTTTGGGAAAAATTTAGTTACTATAATCCTTACTTCGATGATTTCAAGATTTTAACTGGCGAGATGACCAAGGATATGATAAAAGACCTTTATTGCTCATTATTTGGACTCACTGGCGCATATGAAACAGATGCTGATTTAAAGACGGCAATAACCAATGTTGTTGAGAATATAATTATTCCACAAATAAACAATTCTCTTGCAGATTTGAAAGGCGATGTGGCTACCTTGAAAGGTCAATTTAATGGAACTTTGACGGGTGACACTGGACTAGGATATGATTACGGCACAAAAGATTTGTGGTTGGCACTTTATGAAACAGCCTTTGGTGAAAGCGGGAAATCAGAAGCAGAATCAATACTCGAACTAGCAGGAAACTATATTGACACTGCTCAAGGAATTTCTAGCATTTCAACCGTTACTTTGAGCAACATTGAAAATTTCTTTGGCTATGTTGATTCCATTTATAATGCACAATATCAAATGCTTAAATTATTTAGCAAATTCATGGAAGACGATGATATTTTAAGCGGAATTACAACATTGAAAATCAAGGGAACAGATTATGAACAAGAGGTTTGGATTTTAGACCTGTTAAGGACACTTGGCCCAATTTATCATGACAGCGCATTCATGGTGCCTTCAGTTCTTGGTGGGGTTGAGTCATTTTATTCAACAAGTGGTATTCCATCAACTTGTCAAGGGTTTAAAGACGTTGGTTGGGACATTGAAAATCTATACGATGCTGGCGGAAACGAGATTGAAAGCGATTCAGTTTGGGTCTTTGAAGATGGAATTTTGCCTTATCTTCGTGGAACAAAAGTTTCTACTTGGGTAGAAAATTATAAAATAGAAGTTAACCCAGAAAGCAAACTTGATAAATCTAAAATTATAAAAGGCACCTACATTGCTGATGACTATTACATTATGTTCTACAACGAAACTTATAGTGACCTTGCAATGGACACTAAAGCTCAAGCACAACTTGACAAATTAAATTCAGTTGAACTTGTGGATTTCTTGAGAATATATGATGTAAACGGAATATATGAAGGTTCAATTGCAGATTTCTCAATCCATTCAAGCGATATCAATATTATTAAGATTGTAAACGGAAGACTTCAATTAGTCGGAACTGGATATGTAACTATAACCATAAAACCTTTGTTCAGGTCGTTGGCAAGCCAAGATTCTGATATTACTAAAACAATTAAAATTTTTGTTACTAATTCCGTTGGAGCAATTTCAATTTATGAAGGAATAAATTCCAACGAGAATTTAGATGGAAAAGAAGATGTCACAATTATCAAAGACAGACCTTCTTACTTTACTGTTGCAAACAAGAATGTGGTTTCTCTCAATCATAATTTGTTTATGTTGAAAACAAATCCATTGGCAGTACAAATTGATATTACTTACATTGACGAAGAAGAAAACGTTGTTTCTGCCTATAAGACTGGCGAAAGTGTAAATCTTTTTGAAGTGTTGGGGCTTACAGCTGGAAGTGAAACAAATAAATTTGCCTTTGGAACGATTACGGTTTCAACAAACAATGGAGTTTTGACTGACGAAGATTATCATTTTAACTTTAACATAGACTATCAAAAAACTTACATTAACTCACTTGCAGAAAACGAATGGAAAAAGGAACTTATCAGGAATCAAGAAGAATTCAAAACTTTGACTTCTGAGCAAATTAATGAAAGAAAACAAGTATTTATCGAATTATTTATTGCAAGATTCCAAGCAGTTTCTGAAGATGCATTTAATTTTGGATTTAATTTCAAGGTCGCTGTTCGCGCGGAAAGAATTTTACTTTCTGTTGACAAGGCAGAAATTGATCCTTCAACAGTTTTGAGCGTTGACGCAGAACTTGTTTCAAACAGAACAAGTGATAGACTTATAATGAAAATTATAGATGAAAACGAAAAAATTGTTTGGATTTCAGAAGATTTTGGAGAAACAAAAGTTGAAAATAATTCTGACTTATTCAATGCTTCAATCAAAAACGGAACAGCTCATGACGGAAAAATCTCGGCAAAACTTTTGATTTCAATAGCGGAAAATCAACGTCAATTAGTAAACGAAACTAAGACATACAAAATTGTTTTGACAGATAGCAATGGTGATGTTGAAAAATCATTTAACCTTGTCGTCAAACCTCAAGAAATTATTACAGTCACATATACACATCATAACAGAGATGATGCATCAACTGAAAGTGGAATTAAAATTCAAGACCAACCAAGTTCAATTTTAGTTCCTGGTGACAGTGGAATTTTGTCAATTAATTTGTTCCCAGCGTACGCAACATATTCAAAAATTGTCTTAACAAGCAGTGTTGTTAACGGAAACTATGTTCTTATGGAACAAATGTATAAGAGCGGGGACTATTTCCTTTCAACTTCAACCACAACAGGTTATAGCAGTGAACGCGATGTTAATATCTTAACGATTAAGAACACAAACAACTCAACAGGTAGCATTTATGTTAGAACAAAGATTTTGGACTCAGTTAAAGAAGGGCTATATTTCCCAATAACAATCCAAATATTTGCAATTGATGAAGACGGAAATGAATACTTGTCGAAAGTTGAAACAATAACATTGATTTCTGAAGTTATTGAGCCTGCAAGCATCACAATTAATGGTGAAAAAGATGCGGTTGTCGCTCGTGGAACAACTGCAGAATTGAAACTTACAGTTGGTGAGAACCAAACTCTTGCATCATTCGGCCTTTCTGAATTTGATAAAAGCGAATCTTCCTATGATTATGCATCTATATATTTCAATACAAGTGAATATGAAATAGATAACGGAAAGAAAATTTATAGCGGAACGTTGACAGTTGGTCTTGATGCAGAAATTGAAGACGACGGATATTTCAAAATTCAAACAATTGTCCAAAAAATTATTAATGGAAGACTTGAATCAACGACAGACAGCATTGAAATTCGAGTTGTGGATTTCCTTGTTGAGGGGATAACGATTGAAGGGAATGATGAACAAGATAATGTTTTTGACACCCCTTCCGCGATAGAAAAAGACTTGAAATTCAATTTCAAGCTTTCAGAAACTCCTGAAATGATTTCTGCTTCACAAGAGTCATCTATTAATAGAATTAATAATGCTAAAGAAGAGTTTTTGAAAACTGTTGCTTACAAGTTTAGTAACAGTCAAGGTTATGAATATATTTTAAACACAGATAGGGAATTTAAAGCACAAGAAAGCGGTGGCTTTACATCTGATGCTAAAAATATAGTTTATAATTTATATTATACAAGTGATATGACACCTTATATTTCAAAATCAGGTGAACCTCAAGCAAATAAATATTTCACAATTCGCTATGACAATGAAAACGCGACGACACTAACAATTGTTGGGACATCTGTTGGAAGCGTTAACATGACAATTAGAATTGGCTACAGACTTCCAAACACAAAACAAGACAATTTCATAACATACAATTTCTCAATTAATGTCCAATTGTATTCAGATGAAGACAAGCCAACTCCAATTGAAACTGCTGAACAATTTGTTACTTATCTCCAAAGCGAATCAGAACAATATGCTTCAACAAATTACATTTTGATGAACGACATTGTGTTGGAAAATTTTGTTCCTTTTGAAAAGACAAATTTTGCTAGTCTTGACGGAAATAACAAAGTTATCACAATAAAAAGTTTTAATTTGTCACAATCGACAGATATTCTAAATCTTGGACTTTTTGTTAATGTCTCTGAAGATGCAACACTCAAAAACTTAACTGTTTCCTATGGGTTGCTCGAAGATATAATTGTTGATGAAACAATCTTTAAGTCTGTAAATTTCGGTGGAATTGCGGTTTATAACAGTGGTGTTATTTATAACTGTGAAGTTGTTTCGCTCGACATTGAAGGCGGAGATATAAAGAACGGCGGAATAAAAATTTATTTTGACTCAACAAAAACTAAACACAAACTTGATACAACAAACGTTATAATTGGTGGACTTGTTGTAGAAAATTATACTGGCGCAAGCATAACAAACAGTCGTGTTGGTGGAAAAGGAAGTTTCACAAAAGTTTCATATGATGCAGAAAAAGGAACAACCACAAACTCACTTGATTTTGTTGAATTTGTTATTGTTGGTCAATGAGATATGGCGGGATTCGTTGTTAAAAACAATGGTTTAATTTCTGCTTCATATTTCGCTAGTGCAACACTTACAAATATGACAACATCTGCATCACTCAATGCGACAAGCGGTTTTGTGTTATATAACAATCTTGGTGCACTTATAACAACTTCTTATAGTGAAGGCATAAAATTAATCACTGACTTAAGCGTTAACATAACTGGTGGTGGTATTGTAAGCCAAGGCACGTCTGCAGGATTCGCATATCAAAACAATGGAACAATAACAGATTGTTATTCAAATATTCGTCTTGCTGGAGACAGCACAGGCAGACTTGTATCAGGGTTTGTATACAACAATCAAGCAGATGGAAAACTTGAAAGATGTTACAGTGCATCAACAATTGTTGGTGAACTTACGACCCAAATGCCATTCACAGGCAAAAATGCACGTGAAGAAATAATGCAACTTTCAGAAGATGGACTTGTTGACTGCTATTATTTGGTAAAAAATGTTGACACTGGTTCAATTTTGGAAGATAAGTATGGAACTGGAGCTCAAGCAGTTCAGATTTCAACGTTTGATGAAACAACATTCCAAACTTTTGCTATGACGAGCAAAAATGATTATGACGGAATCTGGTCTTGGAATGGTTTGTTCCCAGAACTTGTTTCAGCAAATCAAAAAGCAATTTCTGTTAGAAGAATTATAAAGAATTATAGTTCGATAGAAAGTTTAGATATATTCCCATATCTAAATGGTTATGAATATGGAAGCGCAAACAACCCAATCATAATTCGAACAGGAGATGAATTCAACAGAGTTTTTGGACAAGAAACAACTCTAACAAAAGGTGCTTACTATGCAATTAGCCAAATGTATGATAAGAATCTTGGAATTGTTTTCGGAAACTATCGACTTGTTTCAGATATAGATTTCTCAACACTCAAATATGTTGAAAACATAAGAATTGCTTCTTCAATTATGCTTTTAGCTAACAGTGGAGATAATTGTGGGTCTTTCGATGGAAATGGATTGACAATAAAAAATGTAGAAATTGCTCTTGACACGCAATCCTCTGTTGGAATTTTCTCTCAAATATCGAGTGGTGGTGTATTTAAAAATGTAACAATCACAGTTAAGAGTGTGTCATCAGGCATTTCTGGAATTTACGTTGGAACAGTTGCCGGACTTGTACAAAACTCGGCAATCTGCAACGTAAGTGTATATGCTGTTTCTGAAGATGACCAAAATCGTTCAAGAATAACTGGACAAAATATTGTTGGCGGTGTTGTTGGTGCTGTGACTGGAAATTCTAAAGTTTCAAGTTTGACGTCTAGCATTTCTGTTATCTCAGGAAATAAAAACGCAGAAAAAGACATTGACACTTACACACAAAGTATTTTGAGAGATAACTTTAAGAATGAAGGCGGAATCTTTGTTGACAAGAACAAAGACTACGGATTTGCTGGTGGAGTTATTGGACTTTTGGACATCTATCAAAGTATCATGGATAACCAAAATGTTTCAACAAAACCAAATGCTGTTAACCTTAAATATTTCGGAAAGAACATTTCTGTTCAAGGAAGTTTCGTTGGTGGTGTTGTTGGATATGTTGGAATGAGCACTTATCTTGCAAACGCATCTTTCACATTGACAGGAACTGAATCAACTTTGAACCAAAGATTAATTTCCTATGAAAATACAATAGGTGGAATCGTTGGTGTAAGTTATGGTGACCTTTTTGAACTTGGAATTGAACATGATAATGAAACCCAAAAGACAATTGAAGAAAACTTGAAAGGTTACTACTCTTCTTCAGCATCAGTGTTCCGTGGAAACACCAAACTTTTCAATTCAACTGGAGAAACATTGAAATATGCCGGTGGAATTGTTGGTCAGATGCTTGGTGGAAATTTGACAACGTCATTCTCTAATGTCGATGTCTCAATTGCTGGAGCAGATTATGCAGGCGGAATAATCGGACTTTGCAAAACAAATGCAAACTTGTTCGAACTTTATGCGTTTGGAGATGTTGATGCAAAGGTTGCTGGTGGTCTTGTTGGACAAAACCTTGGTTGCTTGACCTTCGATAAATGCACAGCAATCAACTTCTACTCAAAGGAAAATTCGTCAATAACCGATTCAATTAAAGTTGCAAATAACTTTAACTCTGGCAATTTTGAAATAACTGAATATAGTGGTGAAAATAATGAAAAAACCTATGATTACAGAGATTTCACTTTAAAAATCTCAGCAACCGAAACTCTTGTTTTGCATATTGTCAGCAAGGAAGAAGTTGCTAAAACTGGAATTCCAATTGTTGGTTATGATTCTAATGACGGTATTAAAGGCTCCACTTACGAAGGCAAAGTTGGAAAATTTGAAGTTTTCGGAAAAACATGTTACGTGACAAATTACGTGAAAGAAGGCGATGTAAGAACTCTCCTTATACGAGAACAGCTGGCAAACGGCAAAGACTATGTTGCACAATACTATTATCTTGATGAAACAACTGAAGATGGAACAACTGAAGTTGTTGTTGTGATGTACGAGGACGAAGATGGTGAATTATATGACCCATCAGGAAATAAAGTAACTTTTAACCCGTTAGGAAAAACTTATTACATAGATACATTAACATATAAGGTTGCTAAAATTGGAATTCAAATTGTTGGTTATGATTCTAATAACGATATTGAAGGCTCCACTTACAAAGGCAAAGTTGCCAAATTTGAAGTTTTCGGAAAAACTTGTTACATGACAAATGGTAGTAATAGAACTCTCCTTACACGAGAACAACTGGCAAACGACGAAAACTACGTTGCACAATACTATTATCCAAGTGGAACAAGTAAAGTTGTTGTGATGAAAGAGGGAAAAGATGGTAAATTATATGACCTATCAAAGAATGCAATAACTTTCTCAACGTCAGGAAAAACTTATTACATAGATACATCAACATATAAGGTTGGCGATAATGAAAAGGTTGGCGATAATGAAATTGCAACATATGAATTTAATGAAGAGAATAACAAAGTTCAAACAATAAATCTTAAAACGCTTAGCGCTCTTGTTGGAACAAATTATGAAGGCGAAAAAGAAAAAGGCGATTATTCAATTTTGTACTATAATCAACCTGGTGATAAAGCCGTCTTTGCAAACAAAACATTCAAATATTCAGGATATAATTTTGTTCTTGGCGAAGTTGACGGAAATCCTCCTGCAGAAGAAGAAGAAAATAAATTTGCAGACAACTTGACGTTTACAATGAGCGATTATAAGGGTTTTGAACTTGACAGCCCTGTTATCAACAAAATGTTCCTTGGAAGCTTCTGGGACCCAAGTGCATGGGAACTTAGAGAAGATAGAATTCTTCCAACAATCTATTTTGGAGTTACGGCGAAAGTTCTTTATATCGAAAAACCAACAGATATCTTGAAGTTGTCTCGTTATTATAAGAGAGATAATGTTGTAATCTTTGGGGATAACCCAACAACAACTTTTAACCCTTATACTTACGAACCTGGTAAATCATCAACATATGGTGAATTTGAAGCATCTGAACTTGCGGGCTTAACCGTAGATGGTGAGAAATTGATTTTTAATTTCAGTGCGATTGAAGGAAGTTTACAAAATTCATATGAAGGTGCATATTTCTCAAAATTCTTTGGAACAATGTATGGAGAAAAAGAAGGCGCAATAATTTTAACTGGAATGACTCGTGCGTTCTTTGATAACATTGCTGGAGCAAAAATTTCGAAATTGACTTTTGACGGAAAGGTTGATGGAGTAACTGAAAGTTCAAACGTTGCAACTGCAGTTCTTGCTAACACAATGACAGCGCAATCTCAAATTTCAGACATTACTTTCCAAAATATAACAATCAATAGCCCTCAAGCTAAAATTGGCGTTGTTGCTGGGGAAATTATTGGAGTTGTAGATTTCGGAAATATAACAATTTCAAACTGCAAAATAACCTCAACATCAGATGGCGAACAAATTACAGAAACCACGTATAGTAAGGGATGGAACCAAAGTACTGGGAAAAATGAAACAACAGAAAACTATAATTCCTATTTGGTTGTTTATGCCGGAATTGTTGCAGGAAGATTTGATAATAACACCAACGCAATTGCTGAAATTTCGCTTGTGAAAGTGGATAAATGTTCTGTTACAACTCCAAATACTCCATTAGATATGGTCTATGTTGGCGGAATGTTCGGAGAAACATCAGGGTCAATTAATTACAGTTATAACAATGTTTCAGAAACAACAATCACTGTTCAAGACATTACAGATTCTGAGTCCGAAAAGCAAAAAGAAGTTTATGCTGGCGGATATGTTGGCTATGCTCAAGGAACAACAGCAATTGTTTCAGACAAAACTGGATATGGAAAAGCATATGACAAAAATAGTTCTGAAATTGAAAGTCTTGTAAGCGATACAATTTTGACAAAGGTTTCAATTGAACTTGGACAAAGCAAAACTGCCAATGTCGGTTTGCTGTTTGGTCGAATCAACACCCTTTCAACCAAAATTGATGAAAATTGGAAAGTTAAAGTTGATGGTTCAATCTATCAAGCAGAAAACAAAACAATAAATTTAATAAATCTTGGTGGAATTGCAGGTCAAGTAAGCAATGTTACTCAATTCAACAATGTTGATGTCACTCTTAAAGGCAAAAAAGACGGAGATGAGCCTTTGTCATTGCAACTTGTTGCTTCAGAAGTTGTAGATTCAGAAGGAAACCCATTACCATCATCAGTTGGCGGACTTTTCGGTTTGATTGTGGGTTCTTCTAAAGTTGAAAATGTTCAATTTGGAAGCGACTTGAAAGTTACAGCAGAAGGAAATTCTCAAAAGATTTTTGTTATTTATGTTGGCGGGATAATTGGTCATTTAAACTCGACAAACAAATCAACTATTTCAAACTCTAAATATTCGGGGACAATTGATTTAACTATCCCAGAATCCGGGAAATGTTATGCTGGCGGAATTGTAGGGTTTATGGGACCTAAAGCATCAATTAAAGAATCAAAAGTCTCTGGAGATATAAAAATTAATGCAAAACTTAGTGCTAGTCTTTACGTTGGCGGAATTGTTGGTTGGATTGACGCCGGTAGCGGTGAAGGATATTCAGTTTCGACAAACTACGCTTGGGGAAATATTGAAATTGGTAAAAAAGATAATCCTTCTTGGTCAAAATTGTCTGCTCTTAATGTTGGCGGAATTGTTGGTTATGTTGGAAATATTGGAGATATAGAAGGCTCAATAACTGGAAACTACAGTTTAACTTCAATGTATGTTTTCGCAACAGCAAACAACTCAAAAATTTGTGCAATTGTAGGTAATACACATAGTGAGGACTATGTTAGTGATGGCAATTACTACTGCCACCAAATCAATCTTGCAACAGACGCGAAAGGGAAAAATTTGTATTATAGCAATATTTTGTCAGAACTCACTGGTGACGACAAACCTTTGAACGGTGAAGTTGGAGAAGAAAAAGGCACAAAACTTAAGCCTCATGAAAACCCTTCATTAACTGCAGGTTTAGGCGAAGGTTATTATGTTTTAACTAATGACCGCACATTAGGTTCTATAAATAAACCTTCCGCAGTTGAACTCAATGGTCACTTGGTTGGTGATGGACATACAATCACTGCTTCGGGAGAACAATCCATTTTTGGAACAATAAACGGTTACATCTCTGGTGTGAAAATCAAATTCACTTCAAAGCAATTTAATGGAACGGACAGCAAAGGAAATGTCACAAGTGTGGAAAATGGTGTTCCATCGGGCGTGGCAGACAAAAACAAAGGAATTATTTTTGCTCTTTCTGTTGAAGTTTCGGGCTACACAGGTAATGATTTCAAACTTCTCGCTGCTGAATTTGGCACGATTCAAGGAACCGTTGTTGCTGGTGTTGTAGGAACGAACACAGGAAAAATTGCAGACACTGGTGTTGTGTTGAACGTTAAATCTGCTTATGCAGGATTTATTGGAAACAACACAGGAGTTATCGAAAACTGCTACTCAACAGGTGCTGTTCACTCCGGCGCGCAATATGCATTCTGCAATGGAGATGGATCACCTTCCGCTCCAAGCAAAGGCATAGTTTACAACTCATTCACGGCAATTAAGCAAGCAGAATCCAACAGTGTTGCAAATGGCCAAAATATAGTTTCTAACTTCTTCTACGACTCAGACGCAGTTGAAAATTTTTCAAATTCAAGTTCAGGAACCGGAGAAGAAACCTCAAATTCAGTTTGCAAAATTGGGGATTTAAGCGGTACGAATCAAATTCCCCTAAGTGATTCAAACGGTCTTGTTTGGATAAAAAACTCCGGGTACAATTTTGGTTATCCAACTTTCAAAGCTGGTGACGTAGCTGGGTTAAAAGCTTACAAAGGATTCGAATATTTAGACATTAAAACAAAAGACGATGACGGCCCTTTCTATCTCCCTCATGTTGGCTTCTTGAAGTTGATGAGCGGGAAAACAATCAATAAAGGCAACAATTACGCTTTCATGACAGATATGAGCATGACTGATTGGAAAACAATCACAACCAACTCAGGAATAATTAACGGGCAGGGCTATCATATATATGGCCTTAATGCTGTTCAATTTGCCAATGAGAACAAGGGAACAATCAAAAACTTGGCACTTGTGTATGCTCCTAGTTCTATAGATTCCGTTATTGACTCAAACTCTGGAACGCTTTCAGGAATAATTGTTTCGGGTGCAACTTGCACAGATGCTGGGCTGGTCAACTCTAACAGCGGAACTATTAAAAACTGCCAAAACTATAACACCGTTTCAGGTGGGGCAAATGCAGGGGGAATTGTTTTTGAGATGACTGCCGGAACAATCTCTGGTTGCCGAAACTTCGGCTCAGTCACAGCTTCTGCAAAAGGAAATGCCGGCGGAATTGTGGGAAAGGTTCCAAGTAGCAGTACTGTTTCAATTACAAACTGTGCAAACTTTGGAAGCATTACTGGTTCTATATGGGTTGGCGGAATTGTTGGAGATTATTTTGGACATAAGGATGGATTCGTTGAAGAAAAAATGGATTGTACTATGTCTGGTAACGTTGGCAAACAGGCAGGTTACTTTGAAATAGAAGGTATTCCATTTGAAGTAAGAGTATATCAGGAAGGTACCAACCTATCACCAGTTCAAGGTGCAATCTTTGTTAAGGGCACAGAACTTGTACGTACTAATTTGTATAATGAAGGGAATGGTTATAGTTATACTAAATCAAACGTTGATATAGATGAGACAAATTATAGATATTCGATATCTTGCAAATTTGAATATAAAGGTCCTGGGATATATACTATAACAATGTCTGTGTACTTTTGTTCACGATTCGATTTAAAAGCTAATCAATGCTATAACTCTGGGACAGTAACTGGGTCCTATACGCCAGAAAACACCACTGGTCAAAGTTTTTCGAATTATTGGAATACACTGATTGGAATATTCCCAGCGAAATATAACTATGATGAAGCTAAACGGGGATTAGACTACTCATTGCATGATGTAAGCATCAACGTCTACACTGGTGCAGGTTTAGCGTATGCGCTTTATAATCATAAAGATAAAACAATCAATCTTATGTCTGACGTAGACCTTAGCAAATATGTTTGGAAGCCGGTTTCTGGATTTACTGGAACGTTTAACGGCAACGGCCACAAAATTTACTTTGGGTCGAACCAAAACTTATTTGCAGATGATTCTGTATTAACAACTGACAGTGATGCGTATGTTGTTGGGGTTTCAGAAAATGTTGGAGGAAAGAAAATAATAGCATCGTTTACTGGAACTTATAGTTCAGGCAGTGGAACTCCGTCCGGAGGGGGTGATACAGTTACATATTATAAAATCGACGATGGAGCGAATGTTTTAGTTTTCACCACGAGTGGTCACAATGTATCAAAGTGGAACTATAACTATTATTCAAATAACTATTTTTCAGGAGTAATTGGTCAAGTTCAGGCGCTAATTAATGGCAAAGAATTTGTTTTAGAAGATACAAATATTGAATTGTATACACTTGAACGAACTGTTGTTGATGCTAATAATCAAAAAGTTACAATTTCAACAAAGAACGATGCTAAGTTTAAAAAACTTTGTTAACAACTAACGGAGGACGATATGAGAAAAAGAATTTTTAGTTTAATAATTTTGATTCTGGTCGCAGTTTGTGGGGTGACCCTAGTTTCTTGCGGAGAAAATTCTGGGGAAAATGTATCAATCTACGTTTCAGACGGGCTTGATACTCAACTTTCCACCACTCTGAAAAACGATTTCTCTGACGAACTGCGATTGTCGTCTTCGGAAAAGGATTTGTTTACTCAAGGAAAAACCTATCTTGGTTTGATTTCATCACAAAATGCTGTTTCTCTCATTGTTGGCAATGAACAATTTGCTTCAAGAGAAATTACTGTTCAAATTGGCGGTTATTTTGAAGGAATGGGAAAAGATGTCTTTTTCTCAACTGATTCAAACTGTGTTTCGATTTCAAAAGTTGAATATCTATCAAACGGAAAGGCAAAAGTTACAATAACTGCAAATTCTGCGGGCACTGCCGAAGTTTTTGTTAAAACTGGGCAATTTGGGAAAACGACATCATTTGTTGTTAAATGTTTTTCAAAACTTGAAAATTTTTCTGCAAAAACAAATGCAATAATCTATCTTGAAAAAGGAAAAACTCTTGAAATAAATCCCGAGAACTATTTCAATTTCTATCCTCTTGAATCCAATATGCGTGACCTAGAATTTTTCGATGGCGACGTGAGTTTGACCAACAACGGAAAAACCGTTCTTTCAACATCAGACGGTGAGGGAGTTACGGGAGTTATTGAATCTAGTCGCGAAATTTCTGTCAGAGCAATTCGACTTGTTGGGACAGAAGCGCTTGATACAATTTCAGTTGTTGTTGTTGACAGCTTGGAAAGTATGGGGCTTAAAAAGACAGTTTATGACAATTCTGGTATTGAAAGTTATGCCGAACTTGGCGAGACATTGACGGTTATACAAAATGTTACATCTAAAGAAGGTGTTTCATATGGAGTTCGAAAGGTCTATGTAACTCTTGATTGTGATGAGAAAGATTTGGAGATTTCTGCCAAAGCTTTCTCAAAAGGTCAAGAAATTGGGATATATATCATTCCAACAAACCTTGAACAAATAACTCAAAACAATTTTGCAACATCAAAATTTAAAAATCTTGTTGACACTTCACGAGAACAATTTTCAACGTATGTATTTGAATTTGAATTTAAGTATGAAGGATATTCTGAATATGACGTGAAATTCACTTTCAAAGTTGGAGAGTATGAATACAGCGAAAGTCTAAAAACAACCGTTGAATTCAAAACTGCATCAAGTTTGATTGAACTCAAAAAGCTTGGTGAAACGAAAGAAAGTGAAGAATTCTTGATATATGACTACTACAGTGGAAGTTATGGAACAGGTTTAACAATTTCGATTGGCAGAAGTGATTTATTCTCGCAATCGACAATTTCACTTGAATTTGAAGATGCTGATCTTGGTAAGTTCATTCTCATGACACGAACGGGCACACAAAAACAAACACTTACTTTTTCAAGTGGAGAAACATTCTGTGTTAAAGCAAACTTAGGTGTTACGCCTAAAACCTACAACGTAAAAGCAAAAATTTCATTTACGTTTGAGGGAGTGGATTTTGTCACTGAAAAAACCTACAATTTCAATGTTCAAAATTCACCTACAAATGTTAAACTTATTTCTGGAATTGAATCAATAAATAATTACAATTTTGACCTTAACACAAGCGGAAAAGTTTTGGGTCAAGAAGTTTACAATTCAAGAAAAACACTTGAACTTGAAGTGTGTGGATTTGCAGGCAGTGCTTCGCTTGGGGCATTGTCAGATTTCACTGTGATTTCATCAAGTGGAATTTTACAAGTGATTAAAGATGGTGAAAAAATCAAACTTACTGCAATAGACACAGGGTTTGGAAGTTTTGAGGTTGTTCTTGGAAATGGTGTGAAAATAACCTTTAACTACAACGTTATTCAAAGTGTTTCAAATGCTGAAATTTCTTTCCCTGAGGTAAGTCAAAATTCAAGTTTAACTGCTGTTTTGTCTAACTATGTTTATAACGAAAAAACATATGACCAATATGCAATTGTTAAAACTAATTCGGCAGTCCCACTATTAATTTCTGCGAGTGGTGATTTTACATACAAATTGAAAATTGATGGAACTGTAATTGAAACTCCTACAAACGGAAAATTGATTTTTGAAAACGAATTTTCGAAAAAAGAACTTACAGTTGAAATCACATTTAACAAAGTTAATGAAAGCGGAGAAATAGTTTCTGTAACTGAGAATGCAAACGGTATGATTTTAATGTCAGCCATAACTGAAATAAGTTCGCTTTCCATTTCGACAAGCAAAGGTTCAACCAATTTCAGTTTATATGATTACACATCAGTTGGGTATTTCTCAAAAAATCTTGCAACTGCAAACATATATTTAAACGTTGTTCCAACTTCGATTAAACAAGACATTTTTGATGCAGTTGTTTGGACGACTAATGTTGGAGAACTTGCAAAAGTTGAAAATGTAGACAGCGATGTTTACACATGTGATGTTTTCACTTTTGAATTTTTCAAGAGAGGCGAAAATGCAGGCATGGGAATAATTACCTGCAAGGTTAATGATGGAAATCTTTTTGATGACGATGGAAATTTACGTTTGGGAAGAGTTACACTCTCAGCAAGCGTTTCTCGTTCAAAAGATGTTGAAAATTCCAGTGTTTACAAAAACATTAATTTCAATGTTAAACAGGCAAACAAAGTTGATGTTATATCTGTGAACAAGACGCAAATTAACCTTGACCCTTATTCAAACAACGACCAAGTTCTTGTTTCCATTTTCCCTCTTGAAGCAACAAACAAAAACTGGAACTATGTCTTTATTCCAGCGACCGAAGGAATTGATGAATCTGATATTTCAATAACAAAAATTGAGACTGGATTGAAAATTGAATTAAAAAACAATGACGTTGCAGGAAAAGGTACATTAAGATTAATCGCTCTTGACAGTTATTCAACTGTAAGTGATTATTCAACATTTGTTGACATTTCGGTTAATATAAATGATGGAAGCGAAGCTTATCCTTATTACATAAAGACTGCTGATGACATTGAAAAATTAGTCAATACTAATTTCGAAAAATATTATATTGTTTCGGGAAATTTTGACTTGTCGGGCTATGATTGGTCGAATAAAACACTTTCTGGGACAATTAAATCAGAAGATGGGAAAAGCGCAACATTCACAAAAGAATTTGAAAGTTGTTCAAACACAACCAATGAAGTTTATATTGGACTTTTTAAAGAAATAACAGGAACAATTTCTGGAATAAAACTTGATGTTTTATTCAATTTGGATTTCAGCGAAAACACAGGCAAAACAATTTATATTGGAGGTTTTGCTGGAAAGAACAGCGGAACAATTGAAAATGTTTCAGTTGAAATTAAAAATGGCAGTTCAATTTCTGTTGGCAACAACACTCTATATTTTGGCGGAGTTGTTGGAGTTAATAACGGAACTATTTTAAACAACATAACAGCATCATCAAAATTAACTATGCTTGTTTCTGGAAAATTTGAAATAGGTTGCATAAGCGCTTCAATAATCTCTGTTGGTGGTGCAGTTGGACAAAATAATGGAACAATTGAAAGAACAATCGAAGCTGGGCTTGTTGAATTTAACAACAGTTTTGCAACTGCAAACGTTAATATGACAATTTCCTGCGATTCAGTCGATTCAGTTAACACACAATCTTGTGTTGGTGGAATTGTTGGAAGTTCAACAAACCTTCTGTCTAATCTTGAAAGTGTTGGAACGATAACTGCTTCTAACTTTGACAACGTTGGCGGAGTTGTTGGAAACAACAGTGGCACAATTGAAAATTGTCTTTCCCAAGCAGTTGTTGTTGGGCATGACAATGTTGGTGGCGCTGTTGGAACAAACTCTGGAACTATATCTGGAATGATTGTGGAAAGTTTGGAAAAGAAATCTGGTGTCACGCTTATTTCTGGAAATAACAACGTTGGCGGAATTGTTGGAAACATGACAGGCGGAAGTTTGGGAAGTTCTTCGTTCATTTCATATTTGAGCGACACAAATGCAGTTGATATTAGCTCTTCGAATAAATATGGCTTTATTGTTGGCGCAAAAACAGGCGGAACAATTGACTATGTTGTTGCAATTGCCGATGGAAATGGCGTAAGTCAATTTGAAATTACTGATACTGAACGTAATTATGCAATATATAAAAAAGGTGACAACAATCCAACAAAATCATATGGTGTTGCTGAAAATAAACTTAAAACTGAAATAAAAGAAGTTGAAGGTTTTGGATTTATTTTCCTTCCAACGGCAACTATAAACATGATGCTTACTGAAGAAGGTGAAAAATTCGAATTATCATCATCTTCACTTGATGGCAAGGTTGCATTCTATATATTCTTGCATGACAAAAATGGAGATTATATTGAAAAACAAATTTCTTCAATGTTAACGACTTCTCTTGGAAATAGATATTTGATTGAATCTTCAAATAATGAAATTTTAGCAATTTCAAATGGAAAATTAGTTCCAAAATCAATTGGTGAAACAAAACTAATTGTTTCTTCTCCATATGTAACTGGTTCACAAGAAATTTATGTTAAGGTGATTTCCTTTGCCAATAATATTTCTGTTTATCTCGACAGCACGAAAGCGACTGAAATTGAAAATGATTCCACAGTTGTTTTCGATGCAGAATTAAGTAAAATATTATATTTGTCATTATTAGATAAATACAACTTAAAGAATTTTGATATACCAACTGATATAAAAATGCTTTTCAAAATTGTAGTTGGTGGAGAAACAAAATATATTAAGCCTGGAGAAGAAATCTTAGATTTGGCACTTAAACTTGTTCAAAATGACCCTGAAACATATCAAATAAGTGTTAATGGAAATACGGGTGAGTATAATGTAACAATTTTACCTTATATTGAATTTGTTGGCGAAGATGGAAAAACGTATTTTAAAATTTTAGATTTGGAAGTTGACGAAAAATCTAAAAAAGAAATTAATAGTAAATTTGTTTTCGAAAACACAACAAAAGGAATTAATATTTCAAAAAATAAAATAGAAACTGAGCCATATTATGTGACCGACATGAATGTTTCTCTTGATTCAATTAATGAAAATGAAGAGGTAACAATTTCAATCAAGGAACTTGATGAAAACGGAAATATTCTCGTTGACCCAGGCACATTATACTTGGAATTAATTGTTCAATGTGGTGAAGATTCACTTACTAACAAATCAGGAGAAAGTTATGGAGACACTCTCAGTTTCCATATAAATTGTAAAGTTAATAGCAATTTTACGATTAAATTCAAACTTGACGAAAATGGAAAAACTATTTCTTCTGCAAAAACTTTCAAAATAACAATTACGGCATCAAATGGTGTTTCGTCAAGCATGACAATAACCTATCAACCTCAAAGTGTAATTTCAGTTTATACAAATTTGTTCCCAACTATTTCGAAAGATGAAGAGAAATATAATTTCAGTGGCAGATTTTCCTATATCCCAAGTGGAGTTATTATCCCTGGACAACATTCTCTTCTTGAATTGAGTATAACTCCATATTTCACATACTTTAAAACAGTTGAAATAGTCAATGTTGAAGGGAATGAATATGACCTTGCCTTTGACCTTTTTGACAGAGTTCTTGACGCTCCACTTAGCGGGGCAAAAAGAATTTCTAATGGAATTAGCATTCCAAAAAGTTTGATACAAAACGGAAAATTTTATGTGAGAGCGTTTGCTGACCAACGAATGAGCGATAACTCTCAGGTTGCTTTAAAAGTTATTTTCCGCGACGAAAATGGAAATCAAATTGGCGACGAAGTTTTGTTGAATTTCTTTGTTGAGAGGTTGCCAGGAGTTATATTGACGGTTGATGGTGTTTCAAGCGGAAATAACGAGAACAATCCTGTTAAACTCGCTCAAGGAGTTTCATATGACCTAGATGTTGATGTAAAAGGTTTCACTTTTGGGACTTTTACTACATCAGGATCAATTATAACAGATGGTCAAGTTTGCTTCGAACTTTCAGGAAATGCTTCTGGATTTGTTTCAATAGTTAAAAATGATGATGGAACATATAAACTTGTCATAAAAGATGCATTGCCAAGTGGCGAACGCACCCTTATGATAAAGTCTTATGGTCTTGATATTGATGGCGAGAAAAGCCAAGAAGCAATCTTGTATATTGAACTTGAACAATTTGTTGTAAAAGAAAATAACCTAAGCGACATTGTTTCAAACGTTTTTAACAATATTTATGCTTCAGCGATAGGAAATTCGTATACTTTTGAAATTTCTCTTAATTCAGACATTTTGATATATAACAAATCAAATGAAACAATTCGTAATAATGTTTTAAAATTCCTCTCTGACCTTTCAGTCGGAAATGAAACGGAATTGGTATGGTCATTTAGGGAATCAACAGGAACATGGAACACAATTATTGGAAATAAGAATTTTAAAGATGGTGTTGGAAACACAAAAGTCTACACAACCTCTAAAGGTGGATTTAAAATTTCATATAATGAAACGACAAAGAAAATTGTCATAAAGTTTATGAAAGTTCATACCCCTTCGGCGCCAGACTTGGAAATAAAATTCTCTGCAAAATTCTATTATAATGATAATGGAATTCCGTCGCTTTACACCGAAGATGTTATTGGAAAAAATTTATATACTCTTTCTCAAATTTTCACGTTTGATATTTCGGAAAAAACTAGTCTAAGAAATCCTTATCCTATTTATTCTTACGAAGATATGTTAGACATGAGAGAAGGAAATTATTACATTCTTATGAATGATATACCCTTGCCAGATGATTTTACTCCAATTGAAACATTGATTGGTGGATTTAATGGAAATAATTACAAAATTACTCTTCCAAGGGAATATAGTTTGAAATCGGAAGAGACAAAATCTATAAAATTTGGGTTATTTAAGATAACTGCACAAAACACTCTTTTGCAAAATATTGTAATTTTTGTAAACGAAAACACAAACTTTAATTTCTATGATTACACAAGCGTAACTTTTGGACTTTTAGTTGGAGAAAATAATGGAAAAATAACAAACTGCTCAGTTCAAGGCGAGCAATATGCAATTATGAATTTGAATTTGTTTGGAATTCCAGATTCAACTGAAGTTGGAAACCAGGTTGGTGGACTTGTTGGCATCAACAATGGTGATATAACAAACAGCCATATTGAAACAGGCTTGTCACTTAACGCAACAAATTTGTCAACATCTGGTTATCTTCCAGCAAACCTTGGTGGAATAACTGCAATTAATGGCGGAAGTGGTAGTATTGCATCAAGTTATGTAAAGGCAAGAATTGAAAACAACACTGCTGGTTCTGTCTCAGCAATTACTGGGGGAGTTGTTGGTGTTAACCAACTTGGTGGAACAATTTTTACAACCTACATAACTTCAGGATATACTGACGCTGATATGTTCCCAGACGAAGTTGCTGGAGTAAACATAATTTATTCGACTGCAAGTGCTGGTGCGTTTGTCTATGAAAATTATGGTGAAATTTCGAATTGTTATTCAAATATACCTGTGAAAACAAACGAAAGTGCAAGTGGATTCGTGTTTAATAACCAATCTGAAGGAAAAATTACCCATTGCTATTCAACTTCAGCTCTTGAAAGTTCTGCAAAAAATGGCGTGTTCATTGGAATTTTGACAGGTATTTCTGAAAATTCAATTTTGAATTCTGGCGAACTTGAAGCATGTTTTGCACTAGAAAGTGGCAACTTTAATAAGGGTCTTGGGAGCAACAAAGGAGTTGAAGGACTTGAAATTTTGCAAACCGAAAATGATTTCTCAGACAGTGATAAATTTGAAAAATACGCATTCTCAAATACTGCAGATAAAACTGAAGGAGTTTGGTTCTGGGCAAACGGAAGTTTGGGCGAAGTTGATTTCTGCAATGAAAAGGGTGAATACTTGACTTTTAGTACAAAAGCACCACAACTTGTATCACCAAACATTTTGACCTATGGACATAAAAAACTTGTTGATACATACTTCGATTCAGCAACAGAAACAACAACATATATTTATGAAGATGAAGAAAAGAATCCTGAAGGAAGTAAGTTTAATCCTTATATAATTTCTTCTCAAGATGATTTGGAATTTTTAATTAGTTCAAGTTCTGGATTCACTTCGGGCGTTATCATAAAAGACCTATATTGTAGACTTATCGGAGATATAATCTATGAAACATCAACAGTTTCCAGTGGTCTTTATCAATATACATTCCTTGGAAATCTAGAAGGAAATGGATATACAATTGGAAACTATGTTTTGGACAGCGGGGCAAAACTTGACAACGCTGGATTCTTTGGAACGATTGGACTTGCAAGCCAAAAAGTCGGAAGCATAAAGAATTTAACTTTTGCTCCACGATATATAAGCTTGGCAAACTGTAACAATGTCGGAGCTGTTGCTGGAACAGTCTATGGTGCAACTCTTGTCAATATTGTTATTGATGGTGCAACTTATGCAGTTGAACTTGAAGGTGTAACCGTTCTTGGAAAGAATGCTGTTGGTGGCATCTGTGGAGTTGCAGAGGGTGAATTTAATTTCAACAATATTATTTCTAGCATTTCAGTTAATGCTTCATATAGGGCCAGTTTGAATAATCACCCAATTAGAGAATATTTGAACGGAAATTCAAATCAAGTTTCTTATGCTGGCATGATTGCTGGAATAGTAAATGGTTATGGAAGAGTTGTTTTTGCTTCTGTCTATGGAAACAATGTTTCAGCGGCTGAAAATGCTGGACTCATGTTTGGGTATATTGGCAAAAACGTAATAGTTCAAAATTTGGAAGCAATTGGTGCACAAGGTCAAAAAGTTAAAGCTGACGTCTATGGCGGAGTTGTTGCTGGCCACAACCTTGGAACTATTGAAGATGTCAAAATAGTTGGTGATGATGGAAGTGCTTATCTCGGATTCTTTGGTTCTGAAAATTTCTCTCCAAATGCGATAGGTAATATTGCTGGCTATATGTCTAACGGTACAATTAAAAATGTTTATGTTAATACTAAACTTAAAGCAAAAATTGATGTTGGTGCATTAGGTGGAGCAGTTGGACTTATGAGCGCAGGAAGAATTGAAAATGTTATAATAATTGGCGAGATAATTGGCGGAAATAAAATAGGTGGCTTAGTCGGTCAAATTAAAAATCTTGACTCAAGTTCTTACAAAATTTCAATTATTGATTCATTCCATAGTGGAGCAATAACTTCAACATCATCAGAAGTTATAACAAGTGTTGGAACTGTTGTGGGCTATATTTCTGGTTATGTTGAGGATATGATAAATTGTAAAGTCGTGTCTCCTGATTCTGGTGTTAATAGTGAACTAACTAAAACAATTAATATTATTTTGACTAGCGCATTTAAAGATGATATCCAACAAAAACTTAGTGACGGAAGTTATTTAACAAAGATAGTTATAAATAATTATTCAATTTCAGAATCGCTTCAAGTTTGGTATGGAATTGGAATTTATGAATACAAAACAACGTATAAAAAGGGTTTATTGTCTGACGCAAGTTTAGATATCTACAAAATTTCCAGTGATAACGAAACTATCTACATTCCTCTTTCAGCAAAATACACTTTAAATGGTGAAAAAAGACCAAAATAGAAGGCTTTTATAGCCTTTTATTTTTTGCTGAAATAACATTCAGTTTTTGACAATTATTTTAAAAATTTGTTAAAAAGTTGTTGACACAAATATAAAATAATGATAAAATCCTAAATTGTATAGGCTAAAGTGGACAAATATTGGGCATTTTTTAGTTAAAACATATAGAGAAAAGGCAAAAATGTGCTATTTTTGCCACTCTTTTTTTTGCTTGTAAGGAGAAGTTATGATGGAAACAATGGTTAAAAAAATCAAAAGTGGAAGAGGAGAAAGATATACTTTTGGGAAACTTGAAGAATATTGTCCAACTCCAAATTTGCTTGAAATCCAAAGGGACACATATAAAAAATTCTTGGATACAGGAATTGACGAAATCTTGGAAGAGTTTTCGCCAGTTGTTGATTACAGCGGAAAAGGAAAATTATATTTCCTTTCTTCTTCGATTGACAAAAAATGCAAATTTTCAAGAAGTGAGTGTAAGCGCAGAGGCTCTTCATATACAACTCCTTTGAAAGTAAAAGCAAAGTTTGTTACAGAAGACAATCCTAATGGAATTGAACAAGAAGTTTTCATGGGAGATATTCCTCTAATGACAGAGGAAGGTTCTTTCATCTTTAATGGAATTGAAAGGGTTGTTGTTTCACAAATTGTTCGTTCTCCAAGTGTTTATTTCACAGAAGATACACCAAACGACCTTTCAACAGCCAAAGGTCAAATGATTCCAACAAGAGGAATGTGGCTTGAATTTGAACAAGCAGCAAATGATGTAATTAAAGTTATCATCGATAGAGGAAGTAAAGTTACTCTTGGCGTTTTCCTCAAATGTTTTGGATATACCAACGAAGAAATCTTGAAACTTTTTGGAAATAACAAATATGTTAAAAATGTTTTGGACAAAGAGCCACAAACAACTCAAGAAGAAGCTCTTATAGAATTTAGTAGAAAGACAAGACCAACTGAAGTTCCTTCTGCTGAATCAACAAGAAGTTATTTAAATCTTTTCTTCTTCTCTGACCAATATTATAATTTAAGCAGAGTTGGAAGATATAAATTCAATAAAAAACTTTCAATTGCGACAAGAATAACAGGAAAAGTTTCAGCTGATAACATCGTTATCGAAGACGAAGTTGTCGTAAAAGCAGGAGACATAATTACTGCTGATGTTGCAAGAAGAATCCAAGACAGCGGAATAAACGAAGTTTGGATTTTGCTCAAAGGTGAAAGACATCTTATAAGAGGAAACAATCGTGTTAAACTTTCAAATGTTTTCCCTTGCGATGAAGAAGAATTGGGAATTTTGGAAGAGGTTTATTATCCAACACTTGCACAAATTCTTAAAGATAACAAAACAAAAGAAAAACGTTTGAAAGCAATCAAAGAAAATGCGAAAGAACTTTTGATTACAACTTTGACAATAGATGACATTCTTGCAAGTATAAGCTATTACTTAGATATTTTGGCAGGAATAGGTGAATTTGACAACATTGACCACCTTTCAAACAGAAGAATTCAATCTGTTGGCGAACTTATGAAAAATGCTTTCCGTACTGGTGTAAACAAACTTTGCACAAGTATGAAAGAAAGTTTGCAAGGAAAAGATTTAAGCGAAGTTACACCTTCACAAATTATCAATCCACGCCCTGTAAACAAAGCATTAAAAGATTTCATTGCTTCATCACAATTGTCACAACTTATGGACCAAGCAAACCCTCTTTCATCTTTAACTCAAAAGAGAAGAGTTTCAGCTGTTGGCCCTGGTGGTATCAAAAAAGAAAGAGCAACTGATGAAGTTCGTGATATACATTACACACATTTTGGTAGAATATGTGTTATTGAAACACCAGAAGGACAAAGCATCGGTCTTATAAGCACTCTTGCTTCATATGCAAAAATTAATGAATACGGATTCCTTGAAACTCCATATAGAAAAGTTGACAAGAAAACAGGAATTGTTTCAAAAGTCAGCGAATATAAAATGGCTGATGTTGAAGATAACTATTACATCGCTCAATCAATTGAACCATTAACAGAAGACGGAAGATTCTTGAATGATAGAATTGTTTGTCGTTATAAAAATGCGATTGTTGAAGTTCCAAGAAGCATGGTTGATTATGTTGATGTTTCTCCTAGACAATTCATTTCAGCTGCAACAGCATTGATTCCTTTCCTTAACAGTGATGATAGTATGCGTGCTCTTATGGGTGCGAACATGCAACGTCAGGCTGTTCCAGTTTTGCGTCCAGAATCACCAATTGTTGGAACTGGTATGGAAGCAAAAATTGCTTATGATTGTGGAGCAATGGTAATTGCTAAAAATCCAGGTGTAGTTTCTTATGTTAGTTCCGCACAAATTAAAGTTAAAACGGAAGACGGAGAAGATGTCTACGATTTAATTAAATTCCAAAAGACAAACCAAGATACTTGCATAAATCAAAAACCACTTGTAAAACATGGTGAAAAGATTAAAGCAGGGGATATTTTGGCTGATGGGTATTCAACACAAAACGGAGAACTAGCACTCGGAAAGAACGTTCTCGTTGGGTACATGAACTGGGAAGGATACAACTATGAAGATGCTATCCTTGTCAGCGAAAGAATGGTTAAAGAAGACATTTATACTTCAATTACTTTAAAAGCAGAAGAAATTAAATGTAGAACAACCAAACTTGGTGATGAAGAAATCACAAGAGATATTCCTAACCTTGGCGAAGAAGCACTGAAAAATCTCGATGAAAACGGAATTGTTAGAATTGGTGCAGAAGTTGTTCCAGGAGATATTTTGGTTGGAAAAGTCACACCAAAAGGTGAAACAGAATTGACACCAGAAGAAAGACTTCTTCGTGCAATTTTCGGCGAAAAAGCAAGAGAAGTTCGCGACACATCTCTTCGTGTTCAACATGGACGCGGTGGTGTTGTTGTAGATGTACAAATATTCTCACGCAAAAACAAAGACGAACTTGAACCAGGTGTTAATATGATGGTCAAAGTTTATGTCGCACAAAGACGTAAACTTTCAGTCGGAGACAAGATGGCTGGACGTCATGGTAACAAGGGTGTTGTTTCTAGAATTCTTCCAGTTTGTGACATGCCTTATATGGCAAATGGTCAACCTTTGGATATTGTTTTGAATCCTCTTGGTATTCCTTCACGTATGAACGTTGGACAAGTTTTGGAAGTTCATCTTGGACTTGTTGCCCAAAGTTTGGGTTGGAAAGTTGCAACTCCAGTGTTTGATGGAGCAACTGCAGACGATATTCAAAAATTGTTAGTTGAAAACAATTTCCCAGCAAACGGAAAAATCCAACTTTACGATGGAAGAACAGGTGAAGCATTCGACAACCCTGCAACAGTTGGCTATAAGTATATGTTAAAACTTGACCACATGGTTGACAGTAAAATGCATGCGCGTTCAATTGGACCATATTCACTTGTTACACAACAACCTCTTGGCGGTAAAGCTATGTTTGGTGGTCAAAGATTTGGTGAAATGGAAGTTTGGGCTTTGGAAGCTTATGGTGCGTCTAATGTTCTTCAAGAAATTTTAACTGTAAAATCTGATGATGTTGTCGGCAGAGTTAAAACGTATGAAGCTATTGTTAAAGGACAACCTATTGCTGAACCAGGAATTCCTGAATCATTTAAAGTTCTTGTTAAGGAACTTCAAGCACTCGGTTTGGACATCAAAATCTTAACTGAAAATGAACAAGAAATTTCTATTGGTGAAATTACTCAAGATGATATCTCACCTTTGACAAAAGAAGTTGAAGAAGAATTGAAAGAAATAAATCTTGATTTTGATAATAAAGAAGATGCAACTGTAGATTTGTTAAATGAAATTGAGAAAGAAACAACTGCATTTGATGCAAGTGATTTATTAGAAGATTTGGACGATAATGAATAATTGTATAGTTAATTTAGGAGAAAAAGAACAATGTTTGAGTTAACAAATTTTGATTCCATTAAAATTGGAATCGCTTCACCAGAAAAAATAAGAGAATGGTCACACGGAGAAGTAACTAAACCTGAAACCATCAACTACAGAACTCAAAAGCCAGAAAAAGATGGTCTTTTTTGCGAACGTATTTTTGGACCAAAAAAAGACTGGGAATGTCACTGCGGAAAATACAAACGTATTCGTTACAAAGGCGTTGTTTGCGACAAATGTGGTGTTGAAGTTACTAGTTCAAAAGTAAGAAGAGAAAGAATGGGACACATTGAACTTGCTGCCCCTGTTACTCATATTTGGTTCTTTCGCTCTGTTCCATCAAGAATTGGAACAATTTTGGACATAACTCCAAAACTTTTGGAGCAAGTTGTCTACTATGTAAGTTACATTGTGCTTGACCCAAAAGGCACTCCATTTGCATACAAACAAGTGATTTCAGATAAAGAATATCGTGAAGCGCTTGAAACTTATGGCCCAGATTCTTTCGTTGTTGGAATGGGTGCTGAAGCAGTTAAACGTCTTTTGAGAGAAGTTGACCTTGAAAAAGAGGAAAAAGAACTTAAAGAAATTTTGAAAACTGCAAAAGGACAAAAGAGATTAAAAGCAATTAAGAAACTTGAAATAGTTGATTCGTTCTTGAAGAGCGGAAACAAACCTGAGTGGATGGTGCTTGACGTTATACCTGTTCTTCCACCTGAACTACGTCCAATGGTTCAACTTGATGGTGGACGTTTTGCAACAACTGACTTAAACGATTTATATAGAAGAGTTATTAACAGAAACAACCGTCTTAAAAAACTTTTGGAACTTGGTGCTCCAGAGGTCATTGTAAGAAACGAAAAACGTATGCTTCAAGAAGCGGTTGATGCATTAATTGAAAACGGAAAACGCGGAAAAGCTGTTCAAGGCGCGAAAGCAAGAGATTTGAAATCTTTGACTGCGATGTTAACCGGAAAACAAGGACGTTTCCGTCAAAACTTGCTTGGAAAACGTGTTGACTATTCAGGTCGTTCAGTTATTGTTGTTGGACCTGAACTTAAAATGTATCAATGTGGTCTTCCAAAAGAAATGGCCCTTGAACTTTTCAAACCATTTATTATTAAACGTTTGGTTGAATTGAATCAGTCAAACAATATTAAGAGCGCTAAACGTTTGATTGAACGTGAAAAACCTGTTGTTTGGGACGTTCTTGATGAAGTTATTAAGGATCACCCAATCTTATTGAATCGTGCGCCAACACTTCATAGACTTGGTATTCAAGCTTTTGAGCCAGTTTTGGTTGAGGGCAGAGCAATTAAACTTCACCCATCTGTTTGTCCTGGATTTAACGCCGATTTCGATGGTGACCAAATGGCTGTTCACGTTCCTCTTTCAATTGATGCTAGAACAGAAGCAAGAACACTTATGTTGGCATCTAACAACATTTTGAAACCTTCAGACGGAAAACCAATTTGTAGCCCAGCGCAAGATATTGTTCTTGGTTGCTATTATTTGACAGTTATCCGCCCAGGCGCTAAAGGCGAGAATAATATTTTCTCTTCATGCAATGAAGCAATCATGGCATATCAAACAGGAAATCTTGATATCCAAGCACAAATTCAAGTTAGAAGGTCAACGGAAGTTGATGGAATTAAATATACAGATAGAATTACTACAACTGTTGGTAGAATTATATTCAATATGGCAATTCCACAAAACCTTGGGTGGATAGACAGAACAAAACGTGAAAATTACAATGCTCTTGAAGTAAACCAAGTTGTTAAGAAAGGCGAATTAAGTAAAATTCTTGACATGGCATTCAGAAACCTTGGCACAACTGAAACTTCAAAAATGGTTGATAATATTAAAGCAACTGGATTTAAATATTCTACTCTTGGCTGTATGACAATTAACGTTTATGATATGATTGTTCCAAGAGAAAAAGATGAAATTATTGAAGAAGCAAACAAAAAAGTTTTGGAAAATGACAAATTCCTTGCAAGAGGTCTTATTACAGAAGATGAAAAAATCAATGCAAATATTGGAATTTGGACAGACGCAACTAAGAAAGTTCAAGATGCTTTGATTTCACAACTCAGTGACTTCAATCCACTTAAAATGATGGCTGTCTCTGGCGCTCGTGGTTCGAACGTTCAAGTTAACAGTATTTGTGGTATGAGAGGTATTATGTCTGGTGCATCTGGACAAAAAGTTGATGTTCCAGTTCGTTCTAACCTTCGTGATGGTTTAACTCCAATCGAATATTTCCTTTCATCTCGTGGTGGACGTAAAGGTTTGACTGATACAGCTTTGAAAACAGCCGATTCAGGTTATTTAACAAGAAGACTTGTTGATATTTCACATAACGTTGTTGTTACAGAAGATGACTGTTTCGAAAGTGCAGGCGAAAAAGTTAAAGGAATAAAGGTTACACCTATTATTTCAGATGGCGTTGTTATCGAACCAATTGAAGATAGAATTGCTGGAAGATTCACAGTTGATGCAGTTATTAATCCTGTTACAAAAGAAGTTATTGTTCCAGAAAACACAATGATTTCAGAAGAAAAGGCAAAAGAAATTGCTGATGCTGGAATAAAAGAAGTAACGATAAGGTCTCTCTTAACATGTAAATGTAAGCATGGTGTTTGTGCAAAATGTTACGGTCGAAATATGGCTGGAAAAGACAAGGTTAACATTGGTGAAGCAGTTGGAATTATTGCTGCTCAATCAATTGGTGAACCTGGTACACAGCTCACCATGAACAACAAGCACTTCTCTGGTGCTATCGCTGCTTCAGATATCACAAAAGGTCTTCCTCGTGTTGAAGAAATTTTTGAAGCTAGAAAACCTAAAGGTGAAGCTCAAATTACCGAAATCTCTGGAACTGTTTCCATCAAGGAAGAACCAAAATCATTCCTTATCAACGTTAGAAATTCTGAGACAGAAGCGGATTATGAAATTAAAAAACCTGCATATCTTAAAGTTAAAAACGGGGATAAAGTTGAAGCAGGTGATGCTCTTATGGAAGGCTCAATTAATCCAACAGACCTTCTCAGAACAAAAGGACTTAAGGGTGTTCAAGACTATCTTGTTTCAGAAGTTATTTCAGTTTATCGTTCTCAAGAAGTTAAAATTAATGATAAACACATCGAAGTAATCGTAAGACAAATGCTCAAAAAGGTTAAAATTGAAGATGCTGGAACAACAAATCTTCTTCCTGGCGAGGTTGTTGACGTTTATAAATATGAAGAAGAGAATATGAAGGCTCTCAGTGAAGGAGGAGTTCCTGCAACAGCAAAACGTATGCTTCTGGGAATCACAAAGGCTGCTCTTTCAACTGAATCATTCTTATCTGCTGCTTCATTCCAAGAAACATCAAGAGTTCTTACTGATGCCGCTCTTAAGAGCAAAGTTGACAAACTTCGTGGACTTAAAGAAAATGTTATCATTGGAAAACTTATTCCTGCTGGAACAGGACTTAAAACATACAGAAATGCAATGCCTGTTGAAGCAAATGATTAATAAGAAAAACACATTGAAATTTTCAGTGTGTTTTTTTGTTGTTCTTCTTGTTTTTTTCGACAAAAGAATGTATAATCCAAACTATGAAATATTTTATTACTACTTTTGGATGTCAAATGAATGTCCACGAATCTGAAAAACTTGCTGGGGCTTTGGAAAACCTCGGTGCTTTTCCATGCGAAAAAATTGAAGACGCAGACATAATTGTGTTTAACACTTGTGCAATTCGCGAAGGTGCAGAAGACAGAGCAATTGGAAACATTGGGGCACTTAAAAAACTTAAACGAGAACATCCTGAAAAGATAATTGCAGTATGTGGTTGCATGACTCAACAAAAGGAAGAAAGTGAAAAACTATATAAAACATTTCCTTTTATTGATATAATTTTTGGAACAAAAAATCTTGAAAAATTTGAAAATTTCATAAAAGATATTTTGAAATGCAGGCAAGATAACAAAAAGAAAAGAATTAATGAAATTGAAGAAAACGATTACATAATTGAAAATCTTCCAATTGCAAGAACAAGTGGAAAAAATTTTTGGGTTAATATAATTTATGGGTGCAATAATTTCTGCTCATACTGTATTGTTCCTTATGTTCGTGGACGTGAAAGAAGCAGAGATAAAGAAAATATATTAGATGAAATAAGAGATATTTTAAAAGAAAATGAAAATTCCGTTGAAAAAATTAGAATTACATTACTTGGACAAAACGTAAATTCATATGGAAAAGATAAATATACCGATTATACATTTGCTAATCTTTTAAAAGATATATGCAAACTTGAAGGAAATTTTGAGCTTGCATTTATGACATCACACCCAAAAGACATAAATGATGAAGTAATTAATGAGATTGCAAACGAAGAAAAAATTGCAAAAGAGTTGCATCTTCCAGTTCAATCTGGTTCAAACAAAATTTTACATCTAATGAATAGAAAATATACAGTTGAAAACTATTTGGAGAAAGTAGAAAAAATCAGAAAACTTGTTCCGAACATTCGACTAACCACTGATTTAATTGTTGGATTTCCTGGGGAAACAGAAGAGGATTTTTTGGCAACATGTGACCTTATAAAAAAAGTTAAATATGACGGCATTTTTGCTTTTATGTATTCTCCAAGACACGGAACAGTTGCAGAAAAGATGGACGACCAAATTCCTTTGGAAACAAAGAATTACAGAGTTAACAAAATTTTCGAAATTCAAAAAAAAATGAAAAAATAAGTATTGACTTTTCCTCTTTCTTCATATATAAATATTACTGCTATTATTTATGGAGAGTGAATTATGTATACGAAAAAAAGAGAAATGTTAAAAAAAGAATTTGAAAAATTGTCAACGAAAGAAATTAACAGCAAAATTGCAGACTTAGAACGTGAAAACACAAAAATTAAAGAAGATGTTGAAAAATATCAATATCCATGTTCATTTTTGGAAAGCGACATTCAAAACGACAAAAAGTTGAAGATGGGTGCAATTCTTACAGCAGGTGTTGTTGCTGTTGGCACTTTTGTTGCTGGACTTGCAATGACAATAGGAGATTCTCAAGTTGCTCCTGAAATTCAAAAAAGTGTTTTAAGTGTTGGCACAATTGGAACAGCTTTTGTTAACGAATATGTTTTTAGTCCTATCAAAAAATTGATTTTTGAAACAAAAGCAGTGCTTAAAAGAAAAAAACTTGATGAAAACATGGATAAAGTTGTAGTTGCAACTAAACTTAGAGTTGACAAAATGGATAGAGAAATCTAATTATGAAAATACAAAGCAATATGCTTTGTTTTTTTTGAAAACTTTTTGTTTTATGATAAAATCACTAAGGTACATAGGAGAAAATCATGGCGCTAACTGAAATGATGAAACATTATCTTGAAATTAAAGAAAAATATCCAGATTGCATAATCTTTTATAGATTAGGCGATTTTTATGAAATGTTTTTTGAAGATGCAGTTGAAGCATCAAAAGTTTTGGATTTGACATTAACGGGCAAAAGTTGTGGACTTGAACAAAGAGCTCCAATGTGCGGAGTCCCTTTCCATGCAGTTGACCAATATTTGGCAAAACTTGTTGAAAATGGTTACAAAGTTGCAATATGTGAACAACTTACTGAGCCAAAGAAAGGACAACTTGTAAAACGTGATGTTGTTCGTGTTGTTACGCCTGGTATTTTAATGGACGAAACAATGCTTGACAAACTGAAAAATAACTATATTGTCTGTTTGGATATTAATGGTTCAGACGAATTCAAGATAGGAATTGCGTGTTGCGATGTGTCGACTGGCGAGTTTAATATTCAAGAGATTGAAGGAGAAAAAAACAAAGCGCTTGAAACTTTGGATTCTATATTAACAAGTATTTTGCCATCGGAAATTTTTTGTAACGAAAATGGATTGCAACAAATTGGCAATTTGACATTTCTTAAAGCAAGAAATGTAAGTTACATTGGAAAGTTTGATGACAATCAAATTGACGAAATAAGAGCAAAACAACTTTTGAAAGGACAGTTCAAAGAAAATTATAATGAAAGTGACATTTCATATTTAAGTGTTGGTGTTGTTGCTGGAGGAGCTCTCGTTTCTTATATGAAAGAAACTCAAAAAAGAGGATTGGAACAAATCAACGAAATTAGGGTTTTATCTCCAAATAATTTTCTTCAGATTGACAATGCGACAAGACGCAATTTGGAGATTACAGAAACAATTCGAGACCATAAAAAACGTGGCTCGCTTCTTTCTGTCATTGACCACACTTCAACGTGTATGGGTGGAAGACTTCTTCGAAATTGGTTATCAAGTCCTTTACAAAATGAGATAGAAATTAATGACAGACTTGATGCAGTTGAAGAGATAACAAAAAATATGATTGTTCGTGAAGAAATGAAAAAACTATTACAAAACATTTCTGATATTGAACGAATTGCTGGGCGAATTGCATATGGAAACTTTAATCCAAAAGATGCTTTATCTCTTAAAACAACTGCTTCACAGCTTCCAAGTTTACACAAACTTTTGGAAAATTTTAATTGCAAGAAATTGAAAGGCTTTGGAAAAAACTTTGATGAATTAAATGATATCCATGACCTTTTGGAAAAAACAATTTCTGAAGACGCTCCAGCATTAGTTCGTGACGGAGATGTAATTAAAGCAGGGTATAGTAAAGAACTTGACGACTATAAAAATGCGAAAGAAATGGCAACGTCATGGCTATCTGAACTTGAAGCAAAAGAAAGAGAATTGACTGGCATAAAAAATTTAAGAGTGTCATATAACAAAGTTTTTGGGTTTTTTATTGAAGTTAATAAATCTCTCTCTGGAATGGTTCCATACAGATATCAACGAAAACAAACTGTTGCAAACAATGAGAGATATATAACAGAAGAACTCAAAATGATTGAAGAAAAAGTTGAAAATGCAAAAGAAAATGCTCAAAAACTTGAAATTGAACTTTTTGGGAAAATTCGTGAATTTCTTTTAGATAATATAAAGAGAATTCAAAATGTGTCTAAAATTTTGGCTGAACTTGATTGTTTATTAAGTGGCTCAATTCTTGCTGTCAAGAATAACTATTGCAAACCTATAATAAGTAAAAAAATCAATCATATTAAGATTGAAGCTGGAAGACACCCAGTTGTTGAAGAAATAAATCGAAACGAAACATTTGTTGCTAATGATACATATTTGGATTGTGATACTGACAGAGCAATGATTATAACTGGGCCTAATATGGCTGGGAAAAGCACCTATATGCGTCAAGTTGCACTCATTGTGCTCATGGCTCATGTTGGATTATTTGTTCCAGCAAAATCTGCAGAAATTTCTATAACAGACAAAATATTCACACGAATTGGTGCGAGTGATGATGTTGCTTTTGGACAATCAACATTCATGGTTGAAATGGTTGAAGTTGCAAATATTTTAAAGAACGCAACAGAACGAAGTCTTGCACTTCTTGACGAAATTGGGCGAGGGACTTCAACTTTTGATGGGCTTAGCATTGCGTGGGCAGTCATGGAACATATAAGCAAGAACATGAAAATGAAGACGCTCTTTTCTACACATTATCATGAACTTACAGAACTTGAAAATGTTCTTCCAGGTGTTAAGAACTATAGAATAACTGTAAAAGAATTTAATGATGAAGTGATTTTCTTGAGAAAAATTGCGCGTGGCGGAGCAAACAAAAGCTTTGGAATTGCTGTTGCAAAACTTGCTGGGCTTCCTTGTCAAGTTATTGAAAGAGCAAAAGAAATTAGCAAGAGTTTGGAATTGGCGGATATAAACAATAAAATAAAAGAAACGAATCAAAACGATTCGTATGATGAAAAAAGTAAAGAAATTATTGATATGTTAAAAGATATAGATATAAATTCTGTTTCGCCAGTGCATGCTTTTGAGATATTAAACGATTTAATAGAAAAAGTTAAGTGAGGAAGAAATGAAAATTAATGTTTTGCCAAGTGAAATTTACAATAAAATTTCTGCTGGTGAAGTTGTTGAAAGACCAGCAAGTGTGGTTAAAGAACTTGTTGAAAACAGTATAGATGGCGGGGCAACAAAAATAACCGTTGAAGTTTTTGATGGTGGAATAAAGAAAATAGTGGTAACTGACAATGGTTGTGGAATTGAACCAGAAGATATTGAGAGTGCGTTTTTGCCACATGCGACAAGCAAAATAAAAGATGCAAAAGACCTTGAAACAATTTCCTCTCTCGGTTTTCGCGGAGAAGCACTTGCCAGCATAGCATCAGTGAGTCGAGTTGAATTGATTTCAAAAACTGAAAATAACGAATTTGGAATGAATCTTAAAATTGAAGGTGGGAAATACGGCAATAAGAAAGAAATTGGTTTTGACAACGGGACTAAAATTATTGTTTCAGATTTGTTTTTTAACACTCCTGCTCGATTAAAGTTTTTGAAAAAACCAAAATCCGAAGAAGGTGAAATAACTAATTTAATGGCTAAATTTATCTTAGCAAATCCTCAAATTTCTTTTCGATATATTGTTGATGATAAAATTATTTACAACACGTTTGGAAATGGTCTTGCAGAGGCAATGTATATAATATATGGAAAAGAAGTTTATGATAACCTTTTGGAAGTAAAATATGATAGTAATGATGTCTCAGTTTATGGATTTATTGCTCGTCCTACGCTTTGCAAAGCAAACAGAACATATCAAACTATCTTTGTAAATGGGAGAGTTGTTTCAAATTATATGATTTCATCTGCTGTACAAGATGCAGTTGAAAACTACATAATGAAAGGAAAATTTCCTCTGTTTGCTCTTAATATTAATTTGCCATTTGAAAGTGTTGATGTTAATGTTCATCCTTCAAAACAGGAAGTTAAATTTGAAAATCCGAATAGGATATATGGCATTGTTAACACTGCAATATTTAAAGCTGTTTCTGAAGCAAATTATGTGCAAGACAAAACTGCAGAAATACAAAAAGAGAACAGTGTAAGAGAACCAGTTTTTGACACAAAAAGTTTGCTTGAAACAATCATGAACGGACAAAAAGAAAAAAATTGTTTCAAAAGTGAATATAGTCCTCTGGTTGATATTTTGAATGAAAAAATAAAAGAAAACAATGAAAAATCCAAGGTTGAGATTTCACAAATAAAACTAGAAGAAGTTATTGTTCCAGCAAATGATACGAAAGTTGAAAGTTTAAACAGAGAAATCGTTGAAAACAAAAACAAAATTTTGTTTGAAGATTATCATATTATTGGTGTTTTGTTTAACACATATATACTTTGCGAAAAAGGTGATTCATTATTAATTATTGACCAACACGCAGGGCATGAAAGACAACTTTATGATAAGTTTACAAAACAAATAAAAGGAAACAATCTCGCTTGTCAAGATTTGCTTTTCCCTTATGTATTTAATACAAATTTGAAGGAAACGGAATTTTTAGAAAATAATTTGGAACTTTTCCGAGAATATGGAATTGATATATCTGAATTTGGCGAAAATTCTTTCAAGATTTCTGCTGTTCCTGTTTTGCTAAGTGAAATAAATTTGAAAGATTTTTTTGAAAACATTTTGTCTGACATAAACGAAGTTCAAAAAAAATTTGTTGATTTCTTTAAAGAAAAAATTGCAAAACAAGCTTGCAGGTCAGCAATTAAAGCAGGGGACAAACTTTCTGACAGTGAAATAAATTTTCTATTAGATTCCTTTAAGGAAAATGGAAATGTACTTCTTTGTCCACATGGCAGACCAATTGTCCTTCAATTTTCAAAAACAGAAATTGAAAAATGGTTTAAAAGAATTGTTTAAATATGGAAAAAGTAATTGTAATTTTTGGTCCAACAGGAATAGGAAAATCTAAAACCGCAGTTAATTTGGCAAAAGAATTAAACGGTGAAATTATTTCATGCGACAGTATGCAAATATACAAGGGACTTGATGTTGGAACTGCTAAAATCAGTTGTGATGAAATGGACGGAATCAAGCATCATTTGATTGATATAATTGAACCTAGTGACCAATTTAGTGTTGGAGATTATGTCGTTTTGGCAAGAGAGAAAATAAAGGATATTATTTCAAGGAAAAAAGTTCCAATAATTGTTGGTGGAACTGGACTATATATAAATGCATTGAAAAATAATTTTGATTTTGGAAATGCGGGAAAGAGCGACGAAATCAGAAAGAAATATGAAATTGTTTTGAAAGAAAAAGGAAAAGATTTTTTATACAATCTCTTAAAAGAAAAAAATCCTAGTCGTGCTGAAAAGATAGAAAAAAATGACACAAAACGGGTTATAAGAGCACTTGAAATTGAAGAAAACAAAAAAGAAATTGTAAATGAAAAAGAAGATAATTATCAATATATAATTTTTGGACTTAGTGCAGAGCGAGAAAAAATTTACGACAACATAAACAAAAGAACAGAAAAAATGTTTAATGATGGTCTCATTGAAGAAGTTAAAAAACTCATGGATAGTGGCGTAAAAAAAGATGCACAAAGCATGCAAGGAATTGGTTATAAGGAAGTTATTTCAGGCTTAGAAAATGGAAATTCAGTTGATGAAATAAAAGAACTTATAAAACGAAAAACAAGAAATTATGCAAAGAGACAACTTACTTTCATGAGAGGTATGAAAGACTTAATTTGGGTAGATGCAAGTTGTGCAACGCAAAAAATTTTAGAGGTGTTAAATGAATGCTGATATAAAACAATATGAAAAAAAACTTGAAACAATGTTTGAAAGACTTGATGAAATTGCTTTATACAATCAAAAAAAAGTTTTGAAAGCTTTTCAAGAAAACAAAGTTAGCGTAAATCATTTTTACGGTACAAGTGGCTATGGTTATGATGACCAAGGGCGTGAGGTTCTTGGAAGAGTTTTTGCAAAAACATTCGGTGCTGAAAAAGCAATCGTTTCTCCAAACATAACTTGTGGTTCGCATGCACTTACTATTGCTTTATTTGGCATTTTAAGACCTGGTGATATAATGTTGTCTGTAACTGGTAAACCATATGACACACTTGATGAAACAATTTTTGGAACAGATGAAGACACAGGAAGTTTGAAAGATTTTGGTGTTCATTTTAAACAAATTGACTTTCAAGATGGAAGATTAAATTATGAAGAAATTGAAAAGCAAATTAAGAATTTGAAACCTAAAATGGTTTATCTTCAACGTTCAAGGGGATATGCGTGGAGAAATGCACTTTCAATTTCTGAGATAGAAAAAATTGTCCAAATATCAAAAAGAGAAAGCCCAAACAGTTTTGTTGTTGTTGACAATTGTTATGGGGAATTTGTTGAAAAACTTGAACCAACAGATGTTGGAGCAGATTTAATTGTTGGTTCGCTTATTAAAAACCCAGGTGGTGGACTTGCTTCAACTGGTGCATATTTGGCTGGGTCAGAAAAGGCAATTGACCTTGTTTCAACGCGTCTTACATCTCCATCTTTAAAAACCGAAGTTGGTTCATATGAACGCGGATATCGTGAGTTCTTCCAAGGCTTTTTCTTGGCTCCACATGTTGTTAAAGAAGCAATAAAAGGTTGCTACTTAATTGGCGAAGTTATGAAGTCAAAAGGCGCAGAAATCATGCCATCATCTGACGAAAATGCAGGAGATATAATAAAATCTATTAAACTAAACTCCGCAGATGAAATGGTGTCTTTTGTTCAAAAAATTCAAAAATTTTCTCCAATTGACAGCCATGTTGTTCCAATGCCTTGGGACATGCCTGGTTATACTGACCCTGTTATAATGGCGGCGGGAACTTTTGTTTCAGGCGCTTCCATTGAACTTTCTTGTGATGGTCCTGTTAAACCCCCATATATTGCATATTTCCAGGGCGGGTTAACTTATGAGCAGATTAAACTTCTTGCTTTGGATTTGATTGAAGAAAAATAACATGAAATTTTTATGAAAAATTGTTGACACAAATTAAAAAATAGTGTATCATACACTTGCTGTTATGTAACGGGGTGTAGCGCAGTTGGTAGCGCACGTGGTTTGGGACCATGGGGCCGGGAGTTCGAGTCTCTTCACCCCGACCAGTGCATAACAGTCCATTTTTTGGGGACCTTTAGCTCAGTTGGTTAGAGCAACCGGCTCATAACCGGTCGGTCCTAGGTTCGAGT
>JAEDFV010000021.1 GCA_016297845.1 Clostridia bacterium | reverse complement strand
ATATTCGTGGCAGTATCATTCCACATAGTCCTATTATAGCAATGGCAGGTGCCATGGCAGCGCCCATATTGTTTACATCACAAATTCCATAGTCCATAACTTTTCCAAAAGTCATTGAGTCAATATAAGGCCCCTCACCTTCCGGCGAGAGAATCGTGCACCCAGACCCCGTACAAGTCCATTGGGCAGTTGGTGGACGTTGATTCCCAAGTTCCAACGGAAAACGAAATTGTCGTTCTGCAGTTGAAAAATGACTTGAAGTTGCACAGGCGACTTTTTTGAAATATCCAGCATTCACCATCGATGCACCAATTCCAATTGAAAGAGCCATCGCAGAACAGGCAGAAAAAATTCCGAGATAACTTAAGTCAAACGCCCTTGCTGCGTAACTTGACGTTATAATTTGATTCAAAAGGTCACCACAAACCAACATGTCAATTTCTTTTGGATTAAGCCTTGCTTTGTCCGTAGCTCCAAAAATTGCATGTTCA
Organism: Clostridia bacterium; assembly: GCA_016297845.1. GTDB lineage: Bacteria > Bacillota > Clostridia > Christensenellales > UBA1242 > UMGS687. The sequence continues at coordinate 7,961 of JAEDFV010000021.1, read as the reverse complement.
AGCATTTTCCTTTCTGCTTTTTCATACGTCTTTTCACCAAATAAATCGTTTTTCATTACATAATCAAACATTTTTCCAAACGGCCCTTTACCTTCTTTTGGACCAACAATGGAATAGTTCCCAATTATTCTTGGCTTATTTTTAAATTTTATTGTCTGATTTTTTCTTTCTTTAAGCATATTAACTCCTAAATAAAAAGATATATTAGACCAACAAATGCACTTGCAAGTACGCCAATAACGATAACAGGTCCAGCAATAGTGAACATTTTTACACATAGTCCAAAAATAATTCCTTCGCTTTTAAAATCCATTGCAGGACTAGTGATTGAGTTGGAGAATCCAGTTATAGGCACAATTGACCCAGCGCCAGCATATGCACCAATTCGGTCATAAACGCCAATACCAGTTAAAAATGAGGCAAGAAAAATTAAAACAATGGACACATAGCCCGCAACAGATCCACCTGAGAGATCAGGCCAAATTGCGCGAATCCCATCTCCTATTCCTTGTCCAATCATACATATAACTCCTCCAACCCAAAAAGCATTGAATAATGTTGGCCAACTTCTTGTTTGTGGAATTTTTGCATTTACATATTCATTGTATTTCTTATTTCTTGTTTGAACATTCATTTTAAATCTCCTTTGAATATATTGCGCAGAAAAATAAAAAATAATCCATCGCATATTTTTTTGAAAAATAAACACACTATACGCATAACTAATTGGAGGTTTTATGAAAAAATTTTTAAAAACAATTTCCCTGTTTTCATTATCATTACTTATGTGCGTTGGACTAGTTGGTTGCGGGGAAAATAGCAACAGTTCAATCGCTTATTCGATTGAATATAACACAAACAAATTATCTGAAATTTTAAACAAAACAACTGAGGCAAAGAATGAAGACATCATCATTCCTGAACTATATTCTCTTGATGAAGCTTCTGCGCTGACAAACTCTATCGACAATCAAACAACAAAAACTCTTTCACAAAAGACTGAAAGAGTTCCAAAACTCGACAAACAAATTGTTTCTAATGAAGAAGTTGAAAAAGAAAAAACAGAAATATACAGACAAGAACCAGTTTTTTCCGCTGAATATCCAGCAGTTCCAACACGAAGCGGAAGAATGACAAGTTCATACTATGTTCCTAGAAGAATTTCAAATGTAAACTATTCAAACACAAATTTTAATTCATATGTTGGAAAGATAGAAGATTTATATTTGATGATGAATGATGCAGTTTGTGCAAACAATGATGCTTGCGATTGTAAAGGACAAATTTTGGAATATTGTGATATATTAAATGCCCTTGCAAAACAAATTAAATCAGGCGAGATTGAACTTTCTGAAGACCAAAAAACTTCATGTAATAATCTTTTGAAAGAATTGGCAAATTGCACAAGCAAAATTACAGACACTCGAAATGATGTATCAAACAGTTGCAAATCACTTGGAACAAAGAGATCTATTTCTAGCGGGGTTGACACTCTAAGTTCAAAATATGTAACTTTAATAAATTGTCTAGACAATAGAATATCAAACTATCAAAATGCACTTGCAATATTAAAACAACTTCAATGTGCAATCACAAACTCTTGTTACACAGATAACACTGCTGATATTAATTTAGAAGATGTCCTTGACAATTTGATTAAAAATAATGGAAACGACTGCGAAAATTGTCTTTATGATAAAAATGGAAACAAATGCTACCTAGATGAAAATGGGAGATGCTACCAAATTGACGAAAATGGAGAAAAATGTTATATCTGTAATAATGAAACAAATACATGCGAATCCAATACATTAACAGAAAGTACTCAAGCATCAGATAAAGAAGCTGTAGAAACAAAATCTACAATACAAGCAGACGATAAAACAAAAATTGAAACAAAAAAAATTGCTGACTATGAAAAGCCAGAAATCCAAGAAAACATTGAAAAGAAAAAAGGGAACATTGATACTTTCGCTGAGAAAACAGTTAAACCAAACATTATAAAAAAAGAAAATACAAAACAAAATAAAGAAACAAAATCGGAAAACATAAAAAATAACAGCACTGACCAAACAAACATTTCACAAACTGCAAATCAACAAAATGCCAATGTAAATGGAATCAACACACCAAATAATACAAACACTTATGGAATTGGAAACGGAACATACAATACACCTGCAACAAATGGCATTAATGCCCCTATTCAAAATGGTATAGGTGGCGCTGGCGTCGGAATTGGAGGTGGCATTGGAAACGGTTATGGAAATGGAATCTATGGCAATGGAATTGGAGTTCATAATTTTGAAAATGGAATAACAAATCCGTATCGAAACACAGACACCTACAAATTCCCACCAAAAGCCCTTGGAGGTACATACACAGGTTATGGTGCAGTTGCCGATGTAACACCTGCTCAAGCAGAACTTGCAAAACCTCTTCCAAGCGAAACACGTCAAGACTTCAAAACATTTACAAAGATTGAGCCTAATGAAATAACAGAAGAAACTTCAAATGAGAAAAAAGATACGAAAATAAATACAAAAACTCTATCTAAATATGACAAAATAAATACCAATCCTATAACTGAAGAAAATAAAAAGACCGCTTAGTTCGGTCTTTTTATAATATCATTGATTAAAACTTTCTTCTTTGTTAATTTGTTTTATCTTTTTACGATATTCGTAATATGCAAGTTGAAATTGATTATGATCTGCAATTTTTGCATCATTTTGAACAGAGCCCTTTGCACTTTTGTCAATTACCCCTTCGACATATAGATTTTCCCAACTTTTTTTATCCATAAATTTCTCCTTAGTTTTCCCCATATTATCACTCGGAAAAAAAATTGTCAACTAATTAAGAAAAAATAAAAAACTTTGCAAATATGCTTGACAACTTTTAAAAAGTGATATAAAATACAACTTGCAAAATGAGTTTGCCTCCTTAGCTCAGCGGTGGAGCACTCGGCTGTTAACCGATAGGTCGTAGGTTCGAATCCTACAGGGGGCGCCAAAAAAATCCGGACATATATGTTCGGATTTTTGTTTTCTTTCTTGACAACATTCAACATTTAGTCTTATAATCAACTTATACAAAAGATTTAGGAGATTACAAATGAAATTCGAACTTTGGTCACCAATTCACTATGTAATTATTGCGTTGCCTGCTGTTTTGATTTTGTTCTTTTGGCTTTTGATGAGAAAGCGAAGTCAGCGAGCAAAAGACATTGTTGGAATTATGATTGGCAGTCTCTCAATTATTATTCTTATTGCAAGAAACGGATATTTGTTAATCGCTGAAGGATTTTCTTATGAAATAATTCCTCTTCAAGTATGTCAAGTTGGTTCTCTTATCGTTGGCCTAGCATTAATCACAAAAAAACGTGCCCTGCTTTTAATGGGATTTTGTTTCCATCTTGTTCCGGCATATGGAGCGCTTATCTTTGCTAATTCGCTGTTAACTTATCCTACTCTAGTCTCAATGAAATCTTTAACTTTCATTTTGGGACACATAACAATTATTGTAGGGTCTGCATATGGAATTTTGGTTTATAGAATGGAATATAAACTTAAACATTTTATAATTGCATTCATTTTAACTCTATGTTTCACAATACTTTCTGTTGTTTTCAATTCTCTTTTCAGATATTTCTGGAACGGAACTCCAAATTACTTCTATCTTTATAATGCTGACCTTTCGCCATTTGAACCTCTATTCAAACTTGGAACAATGAGAAACTATGGCTGGTTCTCAATTAATTGGGAATACGCTTGCACACTTATTGCAATTTTCATAGTTATATATGTCGTGATGTATTTTGTAGCAAAACTATTCAACAGAAAAGTTAAATCAAATAAAAAACAATCCTATTATGAATAGGACTGTTTTTTTATTTTAATAAATTTTCAAAATGAGCTAATCGTTTTTCTGTTTCTTCTTGGCCTATTGTAGAAATTATCGAGAACAAATCAAGAGAATCTTTTTTGCCTGTTAATGCAACTCTTATAAATTCGCAAACTGTCGCGACATTTCCTTTATATAATTCTGGATTTTGTTTATATTCTTTATTATTTGTGGCATAACCTAAATCATTTGCCATTTCTTTTATTTTATTAAACCATGTTTCTTTATCATCGTTTGCATTGACAATTTTTTTGTATAAAGAAACAACTTCTTTTGCTTTCTCAAATTTTTCTTCTTCTATCTCAAAATCTTTTATGTCATCACATTTAAAATATGGATTAAACATGAATGAATAGTACTCAGGAATCCTGCTCCACATTTCAATGTCTTTTCTTGGTTTTTCTTTATATCTATCTATTTCAAAAACTTTAATTGCATATTGTTTGTTCTTTTCAAGATATTCAGCAAACTGTGCATCATACTCTTTTGCCCACGCCAATGTTCTTTCATAAACTTCTTCAGCTGTGAAAGTTGCAACTATGTTTTTCGCTATATCTGTAAATTTAACCATATCCAAAACTGGAGAAACTGCAGTTATGTCGTCAATCCCAAATTTAAATTCCTTCCAAGAAAGAGTTGGATTATTAATTCTCCAAGGTTCAAAAGAAGAAGAAATAAGATTTAATAAATATTCAAAAACCGCTTCAATTGGATAACCTTTTTCAAAATAATATCTCATATCCGCTTCTGGGTCATATCTCTTTGATATTTTACGTTTGTTGCCATTTTCAGGAATTTTACATATCAAAGGATTATGGCAATATTTAAAATGTGGAAGACCAAGTGCATCAATAACTTCCAAGTGGACTGGGGTTGAAGAAATATATTCTTCTCCTCTAACAATTATGGTTGTCCCCATTAGATAATCATCAACTATATGAGCAAAAAGATATGGTGGAATTCCATCTTGCTTGATGAGAATCACATCTTTCGCGTTTGCTTGTGCTTCTATTTCACCCTTTATTAAATCAACAAATTTAACTCTCTCTTTTCCCGTTCCGTTTGTTCTTAGTCTGATAGCAAATTTATCACCATTTTCCAAATGCTTTTGAATTTCCTCAAAGCTCAAGTCTCTGCAGATATCATATTCATATTCATCGTTAACAAGAAATTTTTCTTCACGGTCTTTAAAAATTTCTTCTTTTCCTTCTTTCGCTTTGCAAAAACAAGGAAATGCACGACCTTTTTTAACAAGTTCCTTTGCATATGAAGAATAAATATCTTTTCTTAAACTTTGAATGTATGGGCCATAGTTTCCAACTGCTTCTTCACCCTTTTCTTGATATTCATCTGGGAAAATCCCAAATTTGTCCATAACTTCTTTTATAACTTCAAACGCATTTTCTTTTTCTCTTTTTGCATCAGTATCTTCAAGACGTTTCATGAAAATGCCATTTGAATTTTTTGCAATGTTATATGAAATAAACATCTGAAAAAAGTTTCCAAGATGCATAAATCCAGTTGGACTTGGAGCATAACGCGTAACTTCGCATTCTTTCGCCAAATTTCTTCTTGGATATTTTTCTTCCCAATATTCAATAGGTTTTGCATCAGGGAAAAGTAAATCTGCAAGTTTATTATAATCCATAAAAAATCCTTTTATTTTATATAGTTAAATATTTCATTAATTGAAATCAAATTTTGTGTACTGTCATTCATATTTTTCAACATAATTTTGTTTGCTTTAATTTCATCTTCGCCAAGAATTGCTACATATGGAATTTTTTCATTATTTGCATAATCAAGGGATTTCTTAAGTCTTGTGTTTTTGTAATCAATAATCACATTAAGACCACCATCTCTCAATTCCTTTGCAATTTTTAAAACGTTTGCGTTGTTTTCAAAAGCAAAAATTAAAACATCTATGTTGCTCTTTTTTTCATTATTTTCAAGTAAAACTGAAATTGGTTCAATCCCAAAACTCATTCCAACAGAAGGATATTCATTTCCATCATCGATGAATTTCCCAATTATTTTGTCGTATCTTCCGCCCCCACCAAGGCTTGACGAAATTTTGCCAGTTCGGTCAAAGATTTCCCAAACAGTTCCTGTATAGATTTCTAATCCTCTGGCAAGCGTAGAAGAGAAGATGCACTTATCATCAATTCCAAGTTCTTTAATGAGTGACATAACTTCTAATACTTCCGAAATTCCTTCTCTAAGTATTTCTATTCCGCAATCATCAACTTCGCTTGGGTCAAGCGTTGTTAACTTAAAAATATTTTCAATCTGATTTTTTGAAAGCCCTAGGTCAACAAGTTCTTTTTCAACTTGTTGTTGACCAATTTTTTCAAGTTTATCAATTGTCAAAATTGTTTTAGGGACAAGTGATTGTTCAACTCCGGCAAGTTCAATAAGACCGCTTAAATATTTTCTATTATTCCATTTTACTTCTATATCAAGATTTAATTGCTCAAAGACTTCAAGAGTCAAAAGAAAAAATTCAACTTCAACGAATCTGCCCTTAACTCCACACACATCAATATCACATTGATAAAATTCTCTCATTCTGCCAAGTTTAACCGGACCATCGCGAAATACTTTTCCTATCTCATAACGCCTAAAAGGCAATGATAAATTTTGATTTGCTGCAATAACTTTTGAAAAAGGAACAGTAAGGTCATATCTAAGTCCTATATCTCTATCACCTTGGTCTTTCAGTTTGTAAACTTCTTTCAAAATTTCGGCACCACCCGCATATTTTGAAGCAAGAAGTTCAAAAGGACAAAGTATAGAAGAATCAAGAGGTAAAAAACCATATTTTTCAAAAGTTTTTTTCAAAATAGAAAAAACACGGTCTCTCTTCAATTGCTCAGTAGGAAGATAATCAACTGTTCCTTTAAGATTTTTTAATTTTATATCGTTTTTCATAGCATGTATAATAACACTTATTTATTTTTAAGTCAAATAAACAGATTTAATTGAAATAAATAATTCTATGACAATTGTCACATTCCATATATCCGTTATTTTTAACTTTTTCAATTTCTGCTGCCGAAAGTTCCATTCTACATCCACCGCATGATTTATCAATTAATCTGACAAATGCAGGATATAACTTGTCTGCTCGAAGTTGTTTATATCTTGAAAGAAGTTTTGGTTCAATTCCATTTTCAAGGCTTGCAAGTTCAGTTTTAATTTTAGTTATTTCTGGCTCCTTGCTTTTAAGCAAAGTATCATACACTTGTTTATGCTCATTATACTTTGCTCTTGCCGAACCGTATTGTTTTTTTGCACTCTCAAATTCGTTTAATGTGATATTTAAATTTTCTGCCTCTGAAAAAAGTTTCTTTTCCAAGATGTTTAAGTTGTTGAGTATTGAATTGCTTGCAGAGAGAATATTTTCAAGTTCTTTTTCCGAACAATTCTTTAAATCTTTAGAGATAAACTTTTCAACTTGTGCTATGTTTTCATCATATGCTTTTCTCAGCGCTTCATAATCTTTTGCAAGGTTTCCTGCGCGTTGTTCAAGCGCCCCAGACTTCTCTTGGGCTTTTTTAACAATTGCAACCATCTCAGAGAAAATTTTTCTGCTAGGATTAGATGCAAGTTCTCGTTCAATTTTTATTAATTCGCCATCTTTTTTTTGGTATTCTAAAATATTACTTAAATCCATTTTCACTCCTATCTTCCTAGTTATACATTATTTTTCTTATCAAGTCAAACAAAATAAAAACAGCGAAATGCTGTTTTTAGCTTCTGAAATCAACAAGTTTTTTTGAACGGTTTGGATGTCGCAATTTTCTGAGCGCTTTTGCTTCTATTTGACGAATACGTTCACGCGTAACATTAAACTCCTTTCCAACTTCTTCCAAAGTGCGAGGATGAGCATTGTCAAGACCGTATCTCATTCTAATAACTTTTTGTTCACGTGGGGTCAAGGTTTCAATAACTGACAAAAGTTGTTCGCGAAGAAGAGTTTGAGACGTTGCTTCCAAAGGTGAAAGTGCTGTTTCATCTTCGATGAAATCACTTATTTTGCTATCTTCTTCATC
>JAEDFV010000008.1 GCA_016297845.1 Clostridia bacterium | reverse complement strand
TATATGCGCAACAAGTCGGAGATTGTGGCTTATTAGAATATCTTTTGCATTTTTATCTCCTTCTTTAAATTTTCTAAAATATTCTTTTTCTTCTTCAAGAGTCAGAGGTTTTGGAAACCCTGATGCAGAATTAACAAAAGAAGAAAAAACAAAAATCTTATTAATAAATGTTATAAAATTTTCAAAAATCATAAATTGCGCTCCCGTTGTTTGTATTTATATGACAAAGAGTGTCGAAATTTGACAAAATGGTGCAAAAAAATATGAATTTTGTTTGAAAAATTAACAATTTTTTTGATATCTGAAATTGCCTTCTTTGCCTTTTAAATAAAGGACAATGTTAAATTGTTAACATGCAAATTTTTTGTGCAAAATCAACAAAAACTTAAAAAAATAAAAATTTTTGCAAAATTTGTTTTGCACTACATGTTGTGTTGTGTTAGCATATTTTTAGACCAAACAAGACTATATATAGTTTGCGAAATCTAAAAAAAGGAGAAGGGGTAAAAATGATTAGTCAAGTATATAAAAGAGATGGAACATTTCAGGAGTTTAATTTAGAAAAAATTGCAAACGCAATTTTTAAGGCAGCACGAGCTTGTGGAGGAAACGACAGAGAAACTGCTGAAAATTTGGCAAACGAAGTTGTTTGTGAGCTTGAAAAGAAATTTGGGAAAAAAATTCCAACTGTTGAAGAAATTCAAAACTGTGTAGAAAAGGTTCTGATTGAAAATCGACATGCTCAAGTTGCAAAGTCCTACATTCTATATCGTGAAAAACGCAAACAAGCACGTGAAAACAATGCTCTTATTGGAGCAACAATTGATATGTTTGACAAATATCTTTCTGAAAAAGATTGGGCAGTTAAAGAAAATGCAAACATGCAACGTAGCATTGCTGGACTTAACAACTATGTTCGTGAAGCATTCACAAAGAGCTATTGGCTTAATGAAGTATATCCTGATTACATACGAGACCTTCATACAAGCGGAGCAATTCACATTCACGATTTAGGTTTTTTTGGTGCATATTGTGTTGGTTGGGATTTGAGAGCAATTTTGGTTGACGGATTCACAGGGGTAACAGGCAAAGTTAGTTCAAATCCACCAAAACATTTGCGTTCATTTCTTGGACAAATTGTCAATGCAACATTTACAACTCAAGGTGAAACTGCTGGAGCTCAAGCGTGGAGCAGTTTTGACACATATTGTGCTCCTTTCATTCGTGAAGACAATCTCTCCTATGACCAAGTTAAACAAGCTGTTCAAGAGTTCATTTTTAACATGAATGTTCCAACAAGGGTTGGATTTCAATGTCCTTTTTCAAACGTAACCCTTGACATAAAAGTTCCAAAAACTCTAAAAGACCAACCTGTTATAATCGGGGGAGTTCCAAGAGAAACAACCTATGGCGATTATCAAAAAGAGATGGACATATTTAATAAGGCATTCTGTGATGTGATGCTTGAAGGTGACAGCAAAGGACGTGTTTTCACATTCCCTATTCCAACAATCAATGTTACAAAAGATTTGGATTGGAACAGTGAAGTCATCGACAAAGTTATGGACATGACATGTAAATATGGGATTCCTTATTTTGCAAATTATGTAACTTCTGACCTTTCTCCTGAAGATGCTGTATCAATGTGTTGCAGACTTAGACTTAATGTCAAGGAACTTAAAAAACGTGGTGGAGGACTTTTCGGGTCAAATCCGTTAACAGGTTCGATTGGGGTTGTGACAATCAATCTTCCACGAATCGCTTATCTTTCATCTAACGAAGAAGAGTTCATGCAAAGATTAGATAAGCTCACTGACGCTGCGAAAGATTCTCTTGAAATAAAGAGAAAAGTTGTTGAAAAACAAACTGAAGATGGTCTATATCCATATTGCAAATTCTATTTGCGTGATGTAAAAAAACGTTCTGGTTCCTATTGGTCAAATCACTTTAACACTATCGGCATTGTTGGAATGAATGAAGCAATTATGAATTTATTTGGCAAAGATGAAAATATAACAACTGAATTTGGTCAAGAATTTGCAAAACGTGTTATGAATCATTTGAGAGATAAAATGGTTGAATATCAAGAGGAAACTGGTCATAGTTACAATCTTGAAGCAACGCCTGCGGAAGGAACAAGTGCTAGACTGGCAAAGATTGACAAAAAACGTTTCCCAAATATTATAACTGCAGGAAAAGAACAAGTTTGTTACACAAATTCAACGCAAGTTCCTGTTGAATACACAGACGATATATTTGAAGTTATTCGTCTACAAGATGACCTTCAATCGCTTTATACAGGTGGAACAGTTTTACATTTATATCTTGGCGAAAAAATTGAGGATAAGGAAATTTGCAAAAAACTTATTCAAAAAATCTTCAATAATAACAAGATGCCATATATTTCCATAACTCCAACTTTTAGTATCTGTCCAGACCATGGATATATCGCTGGCGAACACTTTGAATGTCCAACGTGCGGAAAGAAAACCGAAGTCTGGAGCAGAGTTGTTGGATATTTGAGAATGGTTCAAGATTACAATGAATGTAAGCGCGAAGAATATGACCTTAGAAAAAAATTCGTCATTAAAAAAGACCAAATTGTATAGGTGAAATATGAAATTCGCGGGAATGGTGAAAAATTCTTTTGTGGATTTTCCAGGGCAAATTTCAACAGTTGTTTTCACAAGTGGTTGTAATTTTAATTGTTGGTATTGCCACAATCGAGATTTAATTCCTTCTTCAGAAGGGAAAATTGACGAAAGCGAAGTTTTTGAATTTCTTAAGTCAAGAAAAGGTTTTATTGATGGAGTTGTTATCTCTGGAGGAGAACCAACTCTTTCAAGTGGACTTTATGAATTTATAAAGAAAGTCAAATCTTTTGGGTTAAAAGTAAAACTTGACACAAATGGAACAAATCCAGAAATTTTGGAAAAATTATTGGGGGAAAATTTATTGGATTATGTTGCAATGGACATAAAAACTTCTTTTGAAAATTATGAAAAAATAGTGGGGAAAGGGAATTTTAATAAAGAATTAATTCAAAGGTCAATTAATATCCTTAAAACCGGGAATGTTGACTATGAGTTCAGAACTACTTTCGCACCTGACGTTTCTCTCTCAGACATTGAACAGATTTCAATGATAATTGAAGGGGCAAGGGCGTATGCAATTCAAAAATACAATGCACCAAACTTAAATGTAATTAAGATTCCTCATTCAAAAGAAGATTTTATTCAAGCAAAAGAGATTGCGAGAAAACGCATAAATAATGTTTTTTTGAGAAGCATTGACTAAAAATGCTTCTTTTTTTTAAATTAGTGTGAAAAATTACTTTTATAAAAATATATTTTTATGTTAAAATCCATTTGAGGAGATTAATTCGGTGAAAAATGTTCTCTTAATTGGGTTAATTAACGAGGATTTAAAGAAAATTGGTTTAGCCCTTTCTAATGAACTGGACTTCTTTTATCTTAACACCGAAGACCTATTAACATATTCTATTATTGACAAAATTGAGATGGAACGCGTTTGTGGGGCAGACTATCTTAGCAACGAAGAAAAAAAAATCATATATAATTTGAACGGCTTTGAAAAAACTCTGATTTCAATGAATAACGAAACGTTCTCAAACAATATTGATGTTATTATTTCAAATAATTTCATAATAATATATCTCAGACTAACACAAAAAAAATTTGAAAAAAGAGTCAAAGAATTAAAAATTTCTGGAATGGACGGAGAATTTTTGAATAATTATGAATTAACCAAAATTGTTTTTGATGAACGAGACAAATATCTTAAAAAATCAAGCAACTTGACCATTCCATATGAAATTTCAAAACTTGATGAATTAATTAAAATTTTGGCAAAAATTATAATGGAGCAAACATGAAAATAGAACAAAAAGCAATAAACGTCTTAAGGTCTATAACTGCAGAAACGATTACAAATGCAAATTCAGGGCATACTGGCTCGTCAATTGGGGCAGCGACAATTATGTATGCGTTATTCAAAGACCATCTGATTTTTTCACATTCTGAAAACAACTTATTTCTAAATAGGGACAGATTTATTTTATCTGCTGGTCATTTGTGTCCACTTTTGTACACAACGCTTCATATGTTCGGATTTCCGATTTCTGAAGATGATTTAAAATCCTTTAGAAAATATGGAAGTATAACTCCAGGACACCCACACTACGGAGAAACTCCTGGAATTGAAGTTACAACGGGCCCCCTTGGTCAAGGTGTTGCAAATGGCGTTGGATTTGCAATTGCAGAAACAATGCTTGCAGAAAGATTTAATGTTCTTAATGACCCAATTTTTTCAAACAAAACTTATGTTCTAGTTGGTGATGGTTGTTTGATGGAAGGGGTGGCGCTTGAAGCAATAAGCTTGGCAGGCACGCTTAACTTGAGTAATTTAATTTTGCTCTATGACCGAAATCAAATTACAATTGACGGTGATTTACAAAAATCAAATAATGAAGACATTCGTGCAAAATTTGAAGCACAAGGTTGGAATGTTTTATATGTTTCAAATGGCAACAACTATTCGCAAGTTACAAAAGCAATTTCAAGCGCTAAACAGGCGAAAAAACCTACAATCATTATCTTTGACACAATAATTGGCTATGAGACAAAATATGAAGGGCAAAATATCATACACGGAAAGGCTTTATCTCCTGAAGAACTTGCAGAGTATAAGAAAAAACTTGAAATAGATTCTCCACCGTTTACAATACCAAAAGATGTTCGTGCAGATTGCAAACAAACAATAGACAGAAATTATGAAATAGAAATGAACTGGAGAAGGAAAGTTAATTTATACTCAAAAACGAATCCAGAATTATTCAAACAGCTTTCTGCATTTTTGTACACAAAACAAATTGATGTTGAAAAAATTGTAGGCAACAAAATTAAAGATAAAAAAATAAGCGGACGTGAAGCAAACAACAAAATCTTGAATCTAGTTGCCGAAAAACTTCCAAATATTGTAGGTGGGACTGCAGATGTTGCTCTTTCAACTAAATCTTATATTAAAGATGGCGGAGAATATTCAAAAGATTTCAGACGAGGAAGAAACATTTGTTTTGGAGTAAGAGAACATGCCATGGCTGGAATTGCAAATGGAATAAGTCTTTATGCCGGACTTAAAGTTTTTGTTTCGACTTTCTTTTCGTTCTCAAATTATTTGTTCCCAGCTCTCAGAATGAGCGCAATTATGAAGCAACCAATTTTATATTTTTTCACTCATGATAGCATTATGGTGGGGGAAGATGGTGAAACTCATCAACCGATAGAACAACTTGGGGCAATTAGGCAAATCCCAGATGTAAATGTTGTTAGACCTTGTTGTGTCTCGGAATTAATAGCAGGTTACAATCTTGCATTAAACGGAAACAAGCCAACATGTTTTGTCCTTTCAAAACACGAACTAACAAACTATGACTCTAACGTTGCCAATGCAAGCAAAGGTGGATATATTTTAGAAAAAGACAGCGGGAAAATTTCGCTTGCAATTTATGCAACGGGAAGCGAAGTTGAACTTGCCCTAAGTGTCAAAAAGGAAATGAACAAGTTGGGTGTTAAAGTTGCTGTTGTATCTTTCCCTTGCTTGGAAGTGTTTGAAAAACAGTCAGAACAATATAAAAATTCTTGCTTAATTAAAGAAGCAAAAGCAAGAATTGCAATTGAAGCATCTTCTGACACTGTATGGTACAAATATTTAGGCAATAATGGAAGATTAATAAACATAACAAGTTTTGGGAAGAGCGGACGTGGAACAGAAATTTATAAGAAATATGGATTTTCTGTTGCAAACGTAAAAAAAGAAATTTCAAAGATTTTAAAATTTTAAAAAACAGACGCCGTAAGTGATAACTTTACGGCGTTGTTCAGGTAAAGAAGGTTTTCCATTAGATGGAACTTTTCTTTACATCAATATCTTTTCTCAATTGTCAAATATTATTCATGAAATTCAAAAAAACATAAAAATTTTCATTTTTTCTATTTTATCTTTAGTAACTTTGTGATATAATCACTTCATATGAAAAGAAAATTAACCTACGAGAAAAAGCGTAAAATTTTAACTTGGACGGGAATTTCGATTCTAGTCCTTTGTTCTTTTGCATTCTTAGTTTTGTTCACTGGGCTCATAAAACCTTTGAAACACTTTTTGCTTGGAACGTTTGGTCTTTTTTCTTATCCACTTTTTATAGTTCTTTTCTTTGTTGGACTCGCAATGATTAATAAAAAGAAATATGTTTTGCCTGTCAAATATGCAATTTATGTTTCATGTGCTTTAATTTCGCTTTTGGCCATAATTCAAAACATAATTGTTGGTAATTATGTTGGCGGTTTTTTTGATTTTTTAGCATACAATTACACTAAACAATTGACTCCTGGGGGAATTATAATTGGTCTTGTTATTTCACCATTTAAATTTGCTTTTGGAAGCGCAGGGGTTTATGCAATTTTTTCAATTTTAATTATCGTTTTTGGTTGTTTAATTGCTGATTATCTTTTCTATGTTAGAAGAAAAGCAAGAGAAAATGCACCAATAAAAATTCAAAAACAAAAAGAAGAAGAAAAAAGGCAGAGAATTAAAGAAAAACAAGAAGCAAAGCTCAAGACTGAAATGTCGAGTGAATGGATTTTGGACAATGAAGGAAACTTGGTTGGAAAAGATGGAAGTCTCTTTTCGAGCAAAGGTGAAGAAGATGTGCATGCTAAAACTTTAGCAAAGTTTGACAATGCTTTAGCAAAAAAACGTGAAAAGCCAAAAATTACACTTGATGCGAAAATTGAAGAGCAAAAAACCGAACTTTCAAGTAGTGACCGTGCAAAAAAGAAACTTGGGTTATTAAAGAAAGGTGAAATAATTGAATCATCTGAACCAATTGCAAAAGAGCCAACTCTTCATGAACGCCTTGAGCGACATGAGCTAACAAAAAAAGAATATCTTTTAACTCCGCCAAAACTTACAGAAATGGCAATTTTTTCGCATGTCAATCACCCTGAAATTTCAAAATCAAACGAATCCACATATTTTGAAGAAGTTAAAGAGAACATAACGTCCCTTAAAGAAGAAAAGAATTTTGTTTCAAATTCAACTGAACAAAATATTGAAAAAGTTTCTGAAAAACCATTTATCGAAGAGCAAGAATTAAATTCCCAATTTGTTGATTTTGATGACGACAGTTCTTTTGACACTCCAGAAAGCAAGGCTGTTGCTGGAGATATTATTGAAAAGATAATGAAAGATGAACCTAACATTAACATAAGTGCTGAAAATCTTAAACCAGCAGTTGAAAAAACAAAATTGCAACAATCTGAAAAACCTAAAAATAAATCATATGTTAAACCAACTCTTGACCTTCTTTTTGACGTAAAAAATGATTATTCAGAACTTGAAGAGAGCGTTCAACAAAAAGCTGTTGTTCTGGAAAATGCGCTTGAAACATTCAACATAAATGCAAAAGTTACAAAAATTATTGTTGGACCATCTGTAACTCGATATGAACTTGAAATGCCTGTTGGAGTTCCTGTTAAAAAGATTCTCGCTCACCAAGATGACATTGCTCTTAATCTTGCATCAAACGGCGACATAAGAATAGAAGCCCCAATTCCAGGCAGAAGTGTCGTTGGCATTGAAGTCCCTAACGACAAAATTTCCACGGTTGGAATAAAAGAAATTCTTTCAAGCAAAGAGTTTCAAGAAGCAAAAAGCCCTCTTTCCTTTGCACTTGGAAAAGAAATCAGCGGAGCAATCAGAATTTGTAATTTGGCAAAGATGCCACATTTACTTGTTGCTGGTTCAACAGGTTCAGGTAAGAGTGTGTGCTTAAACTCAATTATTATTTCGTTGTTATACAAATCTTCTCCAGAAGATTTAAAGTTAATTTTAATTGACCCAAAACGTGTTGAATTTTCAATGTATAACGAGCTTCCACACTTAATGTTGCCTAATGTAATAACAGAGACAGACAAGGCGGTTAATGCTTTGACGTGGGCTGTTAATGAAATGGAACGACGCTATGGACTTTTTCAAGAAAGCAAAGCAAGAAATTTAGATGAATATAATTCAACACAGGCAGTTCTTTCGGGCGAAACAAAAAAACTTCCATTCATTGTTATCATAATTGATGAGCTTGCCGACTTAATGATGCTTGCAAAAAAAGATATTGAAGAAAAAATTATGAGATTGGCACAGAAAGCCAGAGCAGCAGGAATTCACCTTATTCTTGCGACACAGCGTCCTTCTGTAAATGTTATTACTGGAACAATTAAAGCCAATTTCCCTTCAAGAATTGCATTTGCAGTTACAAGTTATGTTGATTCAAAAACTATTCTTGACGCGTCTGGTGCAGAAAAACTACTTGGAAAAGGTGATATGCTATATGCTCCAAGTGACCAAGCAGAGCCAACAAGAATTCAGGGTTGTTACATTGACGGAAAAGAAGTTGATAATGTTGTTGAATTTATAAAAAAGAATAATAATTATGAATTTGATTTGGACGAAGCGCGCAATGTTGTCACAGCACCAAAAGGCTATGGCGGAAATCCTTTTGCCCCAAATCCAAATCAAAGTGATGAACTTCTTCCATACGCACTTAAACTGTTTATTGAAAATGGTCAAGCATCAATAACCATGCTTCAAAGACGATTTAGAATTGGATTTTCAAGAGCAGCAAATTTGGTTGACGAAATGGAACAGAAGGGTTATGTAGGCCCTGCAGAAGGGTCAAAACAACGTCCAGTTTTTATGACAATGGACGAATTCCGTGCTTTATTTGGAGATGTTGAATAATGGAACTTAAACAAAAGAAAATAGGGTTTATTTCCCTTGGATGTGACAAAAATAAAGTTGACCTTGAAGAGATGTTTAGCAATCTCTCTTCTTTCGGCTTTAAATTTGACCTTCCTGAAAATTCTGATATTGTGTTAATCAACACTTGTGCATTTATTTTACCAGCAAGAAAAGAAGCAATTAATAATATAATGGAAATGGTAAGTTTGAAAAAAGCAGGTAAAATTGAAAAAATTATCGTAACTGGTTGCCTTCCTCAAAGGTATCTTGACGAACTTGAAAAGTTTATTCCTGAAGTTGATAAATTTGTTCAATTGAAAGACAACAAAAATATAGTTCAAATAATTGCTAGTCTTTATGACGTTGATGTAAAATTCAAGTGCGAAGACAAACAACTGCCATTGGGTCCAAAGCATTATGCCTACTTAAAAATTGCCGATGGTTGCAACAATGCTTGTGCATATTGCACAATTCCTCGAATTCGTGGAAGATATAAATCTGTTCCAATCGAAAACCTGGTTGCAAGAGCAAAACAACTTGCAAGTGGAGGAGCAAAAGAATTGATTCTTGTTGCCCAAGATACAACTCGTTATGGATATGATTTATATAATGAATATAAATTAATTGACCTTTTGAAAGAACTTATTAAAATAAAAGATATAAAATGGATTAGATTACACTATCTCTATCCAGAACTTGTTACAGATGAACTTTTAAAGTTTATTTCCGAAACACCAAAAATTTGTCCATATCTAGATATTCCTTTGCAACATATAGACGACAATATTCTTAAAGAAATGAATAGAAGAAATAGTGAATTACAGGCAAGAAATTTAATTAAAAATATTCACGAAAATTATCCAAATTTACTAATTCGCTCTACATTTATTGTTGGTTTCCCTGGAGAAGGTAGAAAGCAATTCAAAAATTTATGTAAATTCTTAAAAGAAGAAAAATTAGATAATGTTGGCTTTTTCGAATTTTCAAAAGAAGAATCAACAAAAGCTTTCTATATGAAGAATCAAGTTCCTCAATTCGTAAAAAAACATAGGCTTTTGAAAGTTCAAAAAATTCAATCAGAAATTATGTTTGAAAACAATTTAAAACACATTGGGGAAACAGAAAAAGTCCTTATTGACAGTTTTGACCCTGAAACAGGTTACTTTGAAGGCAGAACAAGCAAGATGTCACCAAATGTCGATTTTGTTGTAAAAATATCATGCGAAAATGATATTAAAATTGGGGAATTTTATGATATAAAATTAACAAATTTCGAGAATTATTATTTTATTGGTGAACTGGTTTAATTATTTTGATTTTTTGTAAACATAAATTATAATCTTCTCAAAGGAGTACATATGAATTTACCAAATAAACTTTCTCTTTCAAGAATTGTAATGATACCTTTTATGATTTTCTTCTATCTTGCGGATTTCATTCCTAATTCTTGGGGAAAAATTGTTGCACTCGCAATTTTTATCATTGCAAGTTTAACTGACATGCTTGACGGACATATAGCAAGAAAAAGAAATCTTATTACAGATTTAGGAAAATTTCTTGACCCAATTGCAGACAAACTTTTGGCAATATCAGCACTCTTGCTGGTTATCTGCGATGGAACTGTTCCTGCACCATATGGAGCTATTGCGGGAATTATCATAATTGGGCGTGAACTTATTATTGGTGGATTTAGACAAATTGCAGCAACAAAAAACGTTGTTATGGCAGCAGATTGGTTTGGAAAAATAAAAACCATTGTACAAGATATTTCGCTTCCTGCACTAATTTTGCTTTCATATTTTTTAACAAGCGGAGTTGTGACTGGACTGGGTCTTTTCGTTTTTGAAATTATAAATTGGGTTTTGCTTGGGCTCTCTGTTTTGCTCACAATAATTTCAGCTATTAACTATCTTGTAAAAAATTGGAATGTTCTAAAGGATACAAAAAAATCAGATGAAGAATAACATTTATAAGTGTTTTGGAATTTCAAAAAGTGATGCAATGTCACTTTTATCTTCATTAGTTTCCCAAGAAAATGGAGTAGATATCAATTTTTCTGGCGAAGGTCTTCTCTGTGACATAGAAATTTCTGCAAATGATAATAACATATACTTTTATGATTACACTCGAGAAATTTTTGAGAAATTTTCTCAATTTATTTATGCAGAAACAAACATAAGTCTTGAAGAAACTGTGTTTGAACTTCTTAAACTAAGGAAGATGAAAATATCAACTGTTGAAAATTTAACAGGTGGCGAAATAATTTCAAATTTATTCAAAAAAAATGAAAATGCAAAGGATATAATTGAAGAAGGTTTAATTTTATGTTCAACAAGCTCAAAAACGAATCGTTTGGGATTAAATTTTGAAAATTCAAATATAGGTGTGCAAGAAACGTATGAGATGGCTCAGAATTTGCTTTCGTCAACAAAAGCGGACATTGTAATATCATCTTCGGGTTATCTTGATTCATCAAATCAAAATTATGGAACAGTATTTTTAGCAATTGGCAATCATGAGAGAATTGATGTTTATAAAAACAAATTTTCTGGGACAAGAAAAGAAATAATTGAAACTGCGTCGCAAGCATCATTATTCTATTTAATTAAAAAATTGCGTAAAAATGATTTTTGATTTTTTATAAAATGATATATAATATTTTTGTTTAGGAGAAAAAATATGGCAGAAAAAACAGTAGATAAAACAAATTTGGAACTTGCAATAAGCCAAATTGAAAAACAATTTGGAAAAGGTGCAATTATGAAATTGGGTGACGCACCAATTCAAAAAGTTGACGTTATTCCAACAGGGTGTTTATCACTTGATATGGCACTTGGAATTGGAGGAGTTCCAAAGGGAAGAATAATTGAAATTTATGGACCAGAATCTTCGGGAAAAACAACTGTTTCCCTTCATATCTTGGCAGAATGCCAAAAACAAGGCGGAACAGCAGCATTTATTGACGCAGAGCATGCTCTTGACCCTTCATATGCTGAAAAACTTGGCGTTAACATATCTGAACTTTACGTTTCACAACCTGACAACGGAGAACAAGCTCTTGAAATTTGCGAAGCTCTTGTAAAGAGTGGAGCAGTTGACCTTGTTGTCATTGACTCAGTTGCTGCATTAACACCAAAGGCAGAAATTAATGGCGATATGGGCGATTCACATATGGGACTTCAAGCTCGTCTTATGAGTCAAGCACTCAGAAAAATCACTGCAATAACAAGCAAAAGTAATACATGCATAATTTTTATTAACCAATTGCGTGAAAAACTCAATACCATGGGATTTGGCGGAACACCAGAAACAACAACTGGCGGAAAAGCATTGAAATTCTATGCAAGTTTACGTTTAGATGTTAGAAAAATTGAATCAATTAAAGACTCAGCAAATCAAGTCATTGCAAGCAGAACAAAAGTTAAGGTTGTTAAAAACAAACTTGCACCTCCATTTAAGACTGCTGAATTTGAAATTGTATTTGGAAAAGGCATTTCAAAAGAAGGCGACTTGCTCGACCTAGCAGTTGAAAAAGATATTGTACAAAAAACAGGTTCATGGTATTCTTATGATGGGAATAAAATTGGACAAGGAAGAGAGAGTGCAAAGTCCTATCTTATCAACAACCCAGAAATTATGGACGAAATTGAAAAGAAAGTCAAAGATGCACTTGGATTTGATGCATAGTACCGTTTGCATAGTACTAAAAAAGCACATTTATGTGCTTTTTTTTCATAAATCTATATATGCTTGAAAAATATAAATCAACATTAATTAATTTTGAATTTCAACAAGGAAATGAAAATTTAATAGTTTTCTTACATGGTTGGGGCACAAAAATTCAACTAATGAAACCACTAGGAAATTTCTTTGAAAACTATTCCAAGTTATACATCGACTTTCCACCATTCGGAGAAAGTTCAACACCGAATGAACCTTTTACATTGGACGACTATGTGAAAATAACTGAAAATATCATCAACAAAATTTCAGGCGATGACATAACAAATATTTTTTTAATAGGACATTCTTTTGGTGGGCGAGTTGCAATAAAAATTGCGAGCACTGATTTTCCAGTCTCTAAACTTATTTTATTATCCTCGGCGGGTCTCAAAAATACATCATTAAAAACGAAATATTTAATTACAAAATATAAATTATTAAAGAAATTTAATGCAAAAAAAATTGTTAATATGGGTTCTTCTGATTATCTTTCTCTTTCCCCAGTGATGAAGAAGACATTTGTAAACATTGTGAACGAAGACTTATCAAATTGTTGTAAAAATATAAAAATTCCTACAATTTTAATCTATGGCAACAAAGACAAAGAAACCCCACCCAAAATGGCAAAAAAGTTTAAAAAACTCATACATTTAAGCAAATTGTTCATGATTGATGGGGCTGACCATTTTTGTTATTTGAATAGAATTTATGAAGTGGTTCCAATAATCAAAACATTTTTAGAGATTTAAATTTCTTTAAAAAATGTTTTATATTTTTTGTTGAATGTTGTATACTTATCTCAGACAATTTCATATATAAAGGTGAATATGAATTTTTTCAATCCTTCAAATCCAAATTTATACATTGCGATTGCACTTTCGCTCATAAATGGCGTTATGCTATGTTTTTGCGGTTGCAAATTTCTTCATGTTTTGCAACTCTCTGGATACAAAATTCAGGGTTACAAGGTCTGGCTGAAAGACACACACGCAAAATATGTTGCTAGAATTGCAATTTTGTCTCTCATGAGTCTTTCATGTATGCTTGTTACCGTTGCTTTGTTCGACTCATATATAAACGATAAATCTTATTTCGCATACTTAGGATTGATTTTCTATTTTGCTTTCACAATTTCTTTCACAGTTAATATGTATCAAGCACCAAAGAAAACTCCGCTTGTTCAGACACATAGAATGACTAGACTTTGCATTGTATTAGGCCTCTTAATGGCTGGAATTACATTTGTACTTATTTTCATAACAACAGAATATATTCCATATGTTCGCTTTTCGAGCATTGCTTTAACTCCAATTTTGTTGCCAATCATGGTTCCAGTTGCACATGGAATTTTGGTTCCGTTTGAAAATCTTAACTGTAAAAGATATGTTTTATTAACAAAACGCAAACTTAAAAAATTTCCTAACTTGATAAAAATTGGGATAACTGGAAGTTATGGAAAAACAAGCACAAAATACATTTTAAACACAATTCTTTCGGAAAAGTATAATGTCTGCATAACTCCTCACAGTTTCAATACACCTATGGGATTAACAAAGGTTGTTTTGGATTACTTAAAACCTAATCATGACGTTTTAATTACCGAAATGGGTGCCAAACAAGTTGGTGACATAAAATATTTATGTTCACTTATAAATCCACAATATGGCATATTAACCTCTGTTGGCAGTCAGCATCTTGCAACTTTTGGGACTCTGGAAAATATTGCAAAAACTAAAAATGAACTTATAAAATCGCTCCCAAAAGATGGTGGATTTGCTGTTTTTAATGGCGATAATGAAAAATGTGTTGATTTATACAAAGAATGTGAGGTTGAAAAAGTTTTAGCAAGCATAAATGAACAAGATGCTTTTGTCCATGCAAACAATATAAAAATTTCTAACACCGGGAGTTCATTCACACTTGTTGTTGACGGAAATGAAATTGAATGTAAGACAAAATTATTAGGGAAACACAATCTTGAAAATATTTTGATGTGTGTTGCTTTGGCATATAAACTTGGGCTTTCCCTTCAAGAAATTCAACTCGGAATTTCTAAGTTAAAACCAATAAACCATCGCCTTGAACTTAAAAAAGAAAACGGTTTTACTATTCTCGATGATTCATACAATTCAAATGTAGAGGGCTCGTTGTGTGCGCTTGAAGTTTTAAAATTGTTCAAAACAGGGAAAAAGATTGTTGTAACCCCAGGTTTGGTTGAACTCGGGAAAATGGAAAAAGAAGAGAACATTACTTTCGGAAAAAATATTGCAAAATATGCAGATTTTGTTATTATTGTTAATAAAACAAATTTAGAAGAAATAAAAGAAGGATTATTATCAGAAGGTTTTGACGAAAATAAAATTTTATCAAGCTCATCACTTATTGAAGCAAAATTACAACTAAAGGAAATAATTGAGAAAGGTGATGTTGTACTTTTTGAGAATGACCTTCCAGATAACTATACTTAAAAGGACGAAAAATGCTAGAAACACTAAAGATAGAGAATGTTGCACTTATCAAAACACTTGAAATTGATTTTTCAAGTGGTTTTAACATTATAATGGGTGAAACTGGCGCAGGAAAAAGTATTATAATTGATGCGCTGAATTTTGTCTTGGGTGACAAAGCGGACAAAACTTTAATTCGTTTCAATGAAGAAACAATGAAAGTTTCAGCCTTGTTTTCCGTTTCTAATCAAGTAAAAAATTTGCTTTCTGAACTTGGGTTTGAAGAAGATGACCAAGTTTTGCTTTCAAGAACATACTCACAGAGTGGAAAAGGTGAGTGCAGAATAAACGGACAAATTGTTCCTGTGGCAATGTTAAAACAGCTTGGCTTTGCGCTTGTAAGCACTCTTAGCCAGAACGAAAGCATTGGTCTATTGAAACAAAAAAATCATTTGTCAATTCTTGACAATTATAAATCTTCTGATTTGATTAAAGTAAAAGAAGAACTTGAAGCAATCACCAGTAAACTAAATGAATTATCAAAAGAAATAAAAAGCTATGGCGGTTCAGAAGCAAATAGAATTCGTCAAATTGATATGTTAAAATTTCAAATCAATGAAATAGAAAACGCAAATATTCTTGAAAATGAAGACATAATTCTTCAGGATAAATTAACAAAATTATCTAATGCAGACAAAATTTCAAACGCACTATCAAATGCTCTTTCATGTCTCGAAAATGATAATGCAGGGCTAGATTTAATTAGAAGTGCAATTTCATCTCTTTCTCAAATTGAAAATTATGATGAAAATGCATCAAAAATAATTTCAACTTTACAAGAAAGTTTGCTTGGAGTTCAAGATAGCGTTGATTTTATGTATCAAATCAGAGAAGAATATGATGTTAATCCTCGAGATTTAGATAATCTGCTTGAACGTAAAGATGTTCTAGATAATTTGAAACATAAGTATGGCGGAAATCTTTCTGAAGTACAAAACTTTATGATTATGGCTAAAAACGAGCTAGATAATCTTGAAAATGCTGAAGAATATCTCGCAAAAAAACAAGAAGAGCGCAAAAAATTGCTTGAACTTGCTCAAGAAAAATTTATTGAACTAAGCGAAAAAAGAAGAGAACATGCAAAAGAACTTGAAGAAAAAATTTCTTTAGGACTGAAAGATATTGGAATTTTGAATGCTAAATTCAAAGTAGATTTTATATCTCTTGCTCAATCACTTTCTGACATTGAAACGTATAACGTAAACTCTTTTGAAGATGTTGAATTTCTTTTCAGCGCGAATGTTGGCGAGGAACTCAAACCACTTGCTAAAACAATTTCAGGCGGTGAAATGAACAGATTCATGTTGATTTTCAAAAATATTGTTGCAGAAGAGAGCAGTCCTGAAACACTCATTTTTGACGAAATTGATTCTGGAATAAGTGGTCACATTGCTGTAAGTGTTGCGAAAAAAATCGCTAAATTATCAAAGAAATATCAAATACTTTGCATCTCCCATCTTCCTCAAGTTGTTTCAATGGGTGACACATTTTATTATGTTTCAAAATCTGATAATGGCCAAAGAACTGAAACAACCATCAGAAAACTTACAGACAATGAAATTGTTCATGAAATTTGTGAACTTACATATGGGGCTGTTGACGAAAATAAGCTTAATCTTACAAAAGATTTATTAAAAACAAATTTACAAACTAAATCAACTTTGGAATAAAGTTGATTTTTCCTACGCAAAATATAGAAAGTTGCGTGGGGGAAGAATGAAAAAAAAAGTTAGTTTAATCCTTTTTATTTGTACACTTGCATTTTCACTTTTGCTTCTTTTTTTGGATATTGAATGTTTAAATGTATATAATCTTCCAGATTCACTTCCAATGAGCTATAATGATGTCGAGAATTTAAACACGAATAATGTTTTTGGAAAAAACATTTCAGCAAGTCTAGAAGACAAAAGTGTAAATGTTGGTGGAGAAAAAAATAGTATCAAAAAGTTAGTTTTTAAACTTTTTGGATTTATTCCAATTCGAACAATCGAAGCAAAATTAACTGATGAAAAAGAAGTTTTTTTAGGCGGTACGCCTGTAGGTTTTTCAATTGATGTTGACGGATTAATTGTCGTTGGGAACAACTCAGTTTCCACAGAAAATGGTCTCATAAACAATCTTGAAAATTCTGAATTAAAAGTTGGAGATATAATAACAGAAGTCAACGGGAAAAAAGTGTCAAAACTTGAAGAACTGAAACAAATTTTAAATTCAGAGAACTATAGCGGTGAAGAATTAAATTTGAAAGTGCTAAGAAAACAAGAATATATAAATATAAAGCTTAAAACAGCGCTTGATAAAGAAGATGGCAAATATAAAATTGGACTTTGGGTAAGAAATGATGCATCTGGTGTTGGAACACTTACATATGTAGAATGTGACACACTTAAATTTGGAGCCCTAGGACACCCGATAACTGATTATGAAACTGGAGTTGTTATTCCTGCAAAAGGCGGGAAAATATATCCATGCAGTGTTGTTGGACTTAGTAAAGGAGAAAAGGGCATTCCAGGTGAAATAAAAGGCGTGTTTATGCAAGGAAAAAGCCAAAAAGGTGATGTTGAAAAGAACAGTCAATTTGGTGTGTTTGGACACGTTTCAAACAAAGATAAAATTGTTGATACTAACAAAACAGCAGATGTTGCAAGCAGACTTACAATGAAACCTGGGAAAGCAACACTTATAAGTTCTATTTCAGGAATTAGTGAAGAATATGAAATAGAAATAATAAAAACAAATTATCAACCTTCATCGTGTGATAAAAGCTTTGTTTTTCGGGTTACAGACAAACGTCTTTTAGACTTAACTGGCGGAATCATACAAGGCATGAGCGGAAGCCCAATTTTACAAAATGGGAAAATTGTTGGGGCTGTAACCCACGTATTTGTTTCTGACCCAACAAAAGGCTATGGCGTTTATATTGATTGGATGATGGCATCGTAAAATTTTGTAATTTACTGTCGAAAAAACGAATATAATACACCATGAAAAGTTTTTTAAGGCGTATTGGGGGAGTTAAGTATCGTTTTTTTGACGGAATTAGAGAACATAAAAAAACAACTCTATTCTTAATTGTTTTTTGTCTAATCGGTCTTTTAACTGGAATTTTTACTGCAATTAGATATTCAAAAGGCGGGTCGTTAATATGCTTCAATGATTTCTGTTTATGTAAATTTATATCTGGAGAATTAGGGTCATCGGAACTGTTCCTTTCAAGATTATTTTCTTCGTCAGTTGTAATCATAATATCATTAATTTGTTCAACAACTATATTTCTCGCGCCAGTTAATTTCATTTTGCTAACTTACAGGGCATATTTAGTAAGTTTAAACTGTACTTTAATAATCATTTTAAATGGAATTGGCGGAATAGTAACATGCTTATTAATAATTCTTCCTTGTCAATTAATTGGATTATTAATCTTAGCATTGTTCTGTTCATTTTCATGTAAAAGAGCAGTTACAAAGAGACGTTATGGAGTTCCTTGCAAAATTTGTGCAAAATTCTTTTTATGTTATATAGGGCTAATCTTGATTAATGGAATTGAAACACTGCTTTTATTTCTGTTTTCTAGTAAAATTATTTTGGTTTTATAGGAATAAAATTTTTACATATTCTCAAACTAACAACATATAAAGGAGTTAGTTATGAGCACAAAAAAAATATTTTTCCCAATATTATGTTGTATTATGTGCATAGTATCTGCTATATCTTGTACAAAAATTGATTATGCAAGTGCAGAAGAAAGTGATTTTTCAATTAACGCAAGGTCTTCAATTCTTGTCGATTTTAACAGTGACGAGGTCCTATTTGAACAAAATGCAGATGAAAAAGTTCAAGTTGCTTCAATTGTTAAACTTATGACCGTTCTTATTACTATGGAAGAAATTGAAAGCGGAAACCTTTGTTTAAACGAAAAAATAACCGCATCTGAACACGCTTCGGGAATGGGCGGAAGTCAAGTTTTTATTGACCCATATGCTGAATATACAGTTGAAGAAATGTTAAAAAGCACAATAGTTGCTTCGGCTAATGACGCAAGCGTTGCACTCGCAGAAAAAATTTCCGGAAGCGAAGAAGCTTTTGTTAAAAAAATGAATTCAAGGGCTAAGGAACTGGGACTTACAAACACAGTTTATGTAAATGCAAACGGCCTTCCTGAACCAGGACAATATTCAACTGCACGTGACGTTGCAAAATTAACAAAAGAAGTTTTAAAACACAAGCAGTATTACAATTACAGCACAATATGGATGGATAAATTAGTTCATCCATCAGGACGCGAAACTGAGGTCGTTAACACAAACAAATTAATTAGATATTTCAAAGGTTGCGACAGCGGAAAAACTGGCTCAACTGATGAAGCAGGTTACTGTCTTTCAGCATCAGCAGTTAGAGGAGATATGCGTTTAATAGGAGTTGTTTTGGGAGCAAAAACAGGCACTGAAAGATTCAATGAGACATCAAAATTGCTTAATTATGGTTTTTCAAATTTTGAAAACAAGCAACTTGTTTCAACAAATGAACCTATTTCACAAATTGAAGTTTTAAAAAGCAAAACAAAATTAATTGATGGTTATGCAAAAGAAGACTACTTTGCAATTTCCCCAAAAGGTCTTGAAAGTGAATATGAAATATCAATCGAAATGAATGAAACAGCAAAAGCTCCAATTAAAGCAGGTGATAAAATTGGCTCAATTTCAATCATAAAAAATGGTGTGCTTATAAAAGAAATTGATGTTGTATCTAATAAAGTTGTTGATGCAATTTCATATAAAGATAGTATTAAAGAAATAATTTCACGTTGGTAATTTACTTGACAAACTCCTTATATTTAACTAAAATTTGTTATATATAAGGAGTTTTTTATGCTTATTTTACTTTCAGGCTGTTCAGGAGCAGGGAAAAATACAGTAATTGACAAGTTGCTTGAACGTAACAAAAATTTGTGCTATTTGAAGTCTTGCACGTCACGAGAAAAAGAACAACGTGATATTGAAAAATCGCCATATATTCATCTTACAAAAGAAGAATTCGAAGAAAAAATTAAAAATAATGAATTATTTGAATATGAAGAAATCCATGGAAATTATTATGGACTTTTAAAGTCTACAATAGATGATGCAATACAAAGTGATAAAAATTTTATAAAAGATATCGGCGTCATAGGACAAAAAAATATGGTTCAAAGATTAGACCATAAATTAAAAATAGTTTCAATTTTTCTTGACGTGCCAAAACAAGAATTAATAAATAGATTAAAACTTCGTGGTGAAAAAAATATTGAAAAAAGAATGGAACGTTTTGAATTTGAAAGTGCACATAGACCTAATTTTAATCTAATAATACAAAACGATAATCTTGACAAAACTTTACAAATAATAGAAAACATTTTGAATAAGAACGAACAAAAATCTGAATTCTAAGCGAATTTCAAATGTTTTAATGAGGAATTACATTACTAAATATAATAACCGAAAATAAGTATAGTATGATTCGGTTATTATTTTTTAAAAATGTTATTCATAATAAAATTTTGCATAGTACCAAATATTATAAAAATATCTATATTAAAAGAAAACAGATAAAAAGATATAAGAAAGGAATTATTGTAAAAACCAACCAAATCCGCCCCAAAACCGCACTAACTATTCGCAAAATGTGTCTTTTACGAATAGTTTAGAATTTTAAAAATTTTTTATTTTGGCAAATACCCCATGCAAACAGGGTCAATAACATCATTAACAGTTATACCATTTGCTCTACAAACTCCGTTTTCATTGAAAAGGCAGTCCGCTTTACAATCCAAATTAATTGTTTTTCTATTTCTAAAAGGAGCATTTTTCTGTGGTTTTTTTTGAAACATATTTTTTGAACAATCTTCTGTTTTAAGATCTATAATATTTTCATCAGACATACCTTTAGTTATATCCATAACTTTTTTATTATTATCTGTCCCTTGTTTATTGTTATCAACTCCCCTAATTTCCTCTGCTAAAACATATGATGAACAGGACACATCTTTATTAATTGTAATTTCTTTCGCTATACAGGTATGATTATTATTAAATTCGCAAGTTGTTTTTCTGCAACGAATATCCATATTTTCAACTCCTTACAAATATTTTTCCCTTTTCAATTAAGAATTATTCTCTCGCCCACCCCGTATTTTCTTGACAATTTCTTCAAATTAAAATAGAATTATTATGTTTGGAGGAAATCATGCAAGTTGTTTTATTGAAAGACGTAAAAGGGAGCGGTAAAAAAGGTGAAATTGTAAAAGTTTCAGATGGTTATGCAAGAAACTATCTATTTAAGCAAGGACTTGCAAAAGAAGCATCAAGCGTTGCAATTAATGAAAATAAACAACAGAAAGAAGCAAGTGCTTTTCATAAATCCGTTGAAATTGCAAACGCAAATGAGCTCGCGAAAGTTATTAAAACAAAAAGTGTAACTTTAAAAGTAAAATGCGGAGAAAACGGAAAAATTTTTGGGAGTGTAACTTCTCAAGAAATTGCCGATGAGTTAGAAAAACAAGGAGTTAAGTTGGACAAGAAAAAAATTGTACTACCCTCCCCTATCAAAACCATTGGTTCATACACACTAACAGCAAAAATTTATCCTGAAATATCAGCCAATTTTAAGGTTGAAGTTGTCGCAGAATAGAAGATAATTTTGGGTAATATCCCAAAATGCGGGAATGGCGAAATGGTAGACGCGCCAGATTCAGATTCTGGTGGAAGCAGTTCCTTGCAGGTTCAAGTCCTGTTTCCCGCACCAAATAAAAAATTCTAAATCAATCGATTTAGAATTTTTTTATTACTTTCCCACTTTTACGTTATAGATAATCTTGAATATCCTTTAGAAATGACTTCAATACTAACATTGTGACACCGTCATATTCAAAAATTGTTTTCTCTTCATTATAAATTGACTTATATTTAGTAAGAGGTGAATTAACAAGATAATTTAAAATTTTCAAAAAAGTGTTATAAACATAATGTTCGTTTTCTTCAAGTTTAAAAAGTGAATTTGGGCAAGCATAAATCATGCTTTCAACAAAACGATAAGAATAAGAATGCTCCAAATTATAAAATAAACTTTTGAATATCCTAATCATCTTATATAAGATGTCGTCATCGTTAAATCCCTCAGCATTTAACTCAGCAATTTCTTCTGATTTTTTCTCAAGTTTGTTTTTTGCACTATCTACTTCTATTTCCTCAAACTTGCCCGTAGATGGATTAAACACTTTTAAGAAACTGTCATGTTTGAATGCCGGATATATATTAATTCGATAACCAAATTCATCACGTCCAATTATACGAATTTTATTTGGATAACTGTACAAAATTGACATATCAGTTAGTCTTTCTGCAAGTCCATTTAAAACATCAAGTTTAAAATCATTTAAATCGTATGGTTTTTCTTTCTTTTCAGAAAGTTGTTTTTCAGTTATTATTGTTCTGTTTTTTAACTCCAATTTTTTCTGGCGTTTTAGTGCACGTTTACTTTTTTTCTTGTTTCGATTATTCCATGCCAATTTAACTTTGTTCCAAAAATTTTTCAATTTATTTTCCATTGGCCGAATGGAATTTAATTCAAGTTGTGCAGAGCGAATTGTAAGATAATAATCCAATTCAGACATTTGAATAAGCGAATTAGTTAACAAGTCCCCACAAGTTTTCAATTCAATATTTTGAAATTGAATAAGCGGGTTCATTTGTGAAATTTCCAATGCAATGTCATCAACATAATCAGAAAGCAAGTATGAAACATTTCTCGCTCTCTCATTAGATAATTTACTTGCGAAATTTTCAATCATTCCCCTGTCAATAATTTTTTTGCTTTTAGCCATTAACACCTTTACCTATAATTGTTTTTTCTCTCATGAAAGGACGCAAAACTTCAGGAACAGTTATTGTTCCGTCTTCATTTTGATATTGTTCCAAAATTGCTGGGAACAACCGACTTGTTGCAAGTCCAGAAGCATTTAAAGTGTGAACAAATTCTGTCTTCTTCGTTTCGTTATTTCTAAATCTAATATTCCCTCTTCTTGCTTGATAATCCCTAGCATTTGATGCAGAACTAACTTCTTTGTAAATTCCCATGCTTGGAATCCAAATTTCCACGTCATATGTTCTTGCCATTGTTGCACTTACATCTTCAGCAGCAAGTTTTGAAGTTCTGAAATGTAATCCAAGTTTTTTAACTAAGTTTTCAGCCTTGCCAACAAGTTCGTTGAATGCTTCGTCCGAACCATTTGGAGAAGTTATTTGGAACATTTCAACCTTATTAAATTGATGTCCTCTTATCATTCCTCTTTCTTCAGAACGATAACTTCCTGCTTCACGGCGATAGCATGGAGTGTATGCAAACATTTTTATAGGGAGTTGGTCTTCAGGAATAATTTCTCCACGATACAAATTTGCAAGTGGAGTTTCTGCTGTTGGAAGTAAAAATCTGCCAGTCTTCGATTTTTCATCTAGCCAATATACTTCCCCATCAAATTTTGGAAATTGCCCAGCAACAAATCCACATTCATAACCAAGCATGTGAGGTGGAAGCATAAACTTGTAGCCATCAGCAAGGTGTTCTGAAACAAAGAAATTCAAAATTGCCCATTCCAACTCAGCACCTTCGCCAGTGTAAACCCAACTTCCGTTTCCAGCAATTTTTGCTCCTCTTTCGTAGTCAATAAATCCGTTTATTTTGCAAAGGTCAATATGTGACCTTGGTGTAAATGAAAATTCTGGTTTTTTGCCAAAACTTCTTAATTCAACATTAGCTTCTTTTCCACCAGCAACAACATCTTCGTCAACAAGATTTGGAATTGGTGCCAAGAATTCGAAAATTTTTGTTTCCAATTCAGCAACTTTCCCGTCCAACTCTTCAATCTTCTCGCCAAGTTCTTTCATCTCAGCAAATATTGCACTGCAATCTTTTCCTTCTTTTTTGAGCATTGGAACTTTTGCGCTTTCATTGTTTCTCTTTGCTTTAAGTTCATCAACTTCGGAAAGAATTGTTCTTCTTTCAGAATCCATTTTGAGTAAATTTGAAAAATCAATTTTCATGCCTCTTTTTTCAATTGCCCTTTCAACTCTTTCAGGGTCATTTTTAATTAAGTCTATTGAAATCATTTGTTCTCCTTTTTTTACGAAAACATTATACAACATCAAATCAAATTTGCAAAGTTATTATGCTAATTTTAAATACAAAATATTAATAGTTTTGTGTATCATTCATGCATAATATAACTATATCTAGTGTTATGCAAATTATCTTTCGCTTTTTTAAACAAATATTTGACAAAATTACATTTTTATTCCATAATTTGAGTATGTCAACAAGTTATCATACAGAAAGAGATTTAATAAATCAAAAAAAGATTTTAGAAATTCTTCCCTTTTTTCCAAATTATATGAGAGATTTTATTATTTCAATTGAAAATAATACCTCTTCTCTAACCCAATTAAATTATTTAATGGATTTAAAACTTTTTTTTAATTATCTTTCAAACATTTTAAATAAACCAGTTAAAGAAATATCTTACAACGACCTTGATGGGATTAAAGCACGCGACATAGAAAGATTTTTAAGTTACGTTTCATATTTCGAAAAAGATGGAAAAGTGCACATAAACAAGGAAAAAGGGAAAGCACGAAAATTGTCTGCGATAAGAAGTTTGTTTAAATTTCTTTTTAACAGCGACCAAATTTCAGCGAATGTTGTTTCAAAGATATCAACGCCTAAAATCCATGAAAAAGAAATCATTCGTCTTGACCCAGATGAAATTGCCAAACTATTAGATGAAGCAGAATGCCCTGAAAATCTTACAAAACGTGAGTTATCTTACAATCGTCAAACGCGTGAACGCGACGTCGCAATATTAACACTATTTCTTGGAACAGGAATTCGTATAAGTGAATGCGTAGGTCTGAATGTGAGAGATATAAATCTTAATGACAACAGTTTCAAAATTACACGAAAAGGCGGAAATGAAGTTGTCTTATATTTTTCTGATGAAGTTAAAAATGCTTTAATAAAATGGCTTGAGAAACGAGATAAAATTGAAACTGTCGACAAAGATGAACAAGCTTTGTTTCTGTCACTTCAAAGAAAAAGAATAACTCCACGTGCAGTAGAAAATTTAGTAAAAAAATATAGTCAAGCAGTGACACCACTTAAAAAAATTTCACCACACAAACTTAGAAGTACATATGGAACAAGTTTATATCGCGAAACACAGGATATTTATATAGTGGCTGATGTTCTAGGGCATAAAGACGTTAATACAACAAAGAAGCATTACGCAGCGATTGATGATGACATTAGAAGAAATGCATCAACAAAAGTTAAACTTAGATAAAATTTAACTTGGTCTATATTATAAAAAATTCATAGTTTTAATTTACAAATAAGGAACATTACCTATTATAGATAATGTTCCTTATTTCTTGTCGGTTCAAAGTTTTGTTTACTTATATTTTTATTATGCAGAATGCATGATATTTTCAATTGTTTTTGCAACCTTTTCTGCAAGTTCATTTGTTGGCAAGATAATCATAACTGTGTCATCTCCAGCAACAGCACCCAAAACAGAATCTAAATTCAACTTGTCAATTAATGAACAAATTGTTCCTGCAGTGGCTCTAATTGTTTTAAGTACAACAAGATTTTGCGCTGATTTAATAGATATGACTGCTTCTTTAAAAATTGATATGTATTTATTTGAAACTGCCTGTTCCCCAGAATCAACAAGAGAATATTTATATTTTCCTGTCTCAGCACTGAGAATTTTTATTAACCCAAGTTCCTTTATATCTCTAGAAATTGTTGCTTGTGTAATATCAAAATTCGCAGAACGCAAGCATTCAACAAGTTCGTCTTGAGTTTCAATTTCCTTAAGTGAAATAAGTTCCAAAATTTTTGATTGCCTAACTGAACGAGCCATTTTTTCTCCTTTTTTGTCATTCAATAAATCTAATAAAATTTGAATATGAAAGTTTATAAAATCGCTATATCGCCCTATTTATCGTATGTATAGCGATTTATGCATAAAAATAAATTTATATTTATTCTTATCATTCAGAATGATTATACAATACAATTTATAATTATGCAAGCAATTTTTGCATAAATATACAAACTATTTTTTATAAATATTTATGTTTTGAATTTGCATACATTTTAAATTTATATTTATAAATCTATATTCATTCATTAATTTTATAATAAAAAAAGTTCCATGAGGAACTTTAATTTTTGTTTTCATTTTTTTCCGGCTTCTTTTTCGTTTTTTGTTTTTGTTTTGAAAATATACTAAAACACTTTCCAACTCCAAGAACTATTTTTGTGCAATGAGTTATTGCATATTTTTTACACATCGCCTTTCCAAAAATTGTTAAACCAGCAATAATTGCACTGACCGAAGCAGCTATTAAAATTTGAATTGAATTTGTCATATTCTCAGAAATAAACTTCACAGTAATCGAAGCACCTGCTGCCCCAGACAGAATTCCACATATATCTCCGACAACATCATTGCAAATGCTTGAAACTTTTTCAGCATTTTTAACAAGACCCATTGCAACCCTTGCTCCCCTCACCTTTCGAGAACACATTGCCGTAAACGGTTCAAGCGAACAAGCAGTTGTTGCAACACCAATCATATCAGATATTATTCCAACTACCAAAAGGAACACTATCACAACAACCGACACAGCAATCCCAACGTTTGAAAGCAACACTTCACTCAAAACACTAAACGAAAGAGACAAAAACAAAGTTATAACCAAAATCTTAACAGGCCACATCCACCAAGGCTGAATTTTTCTTTTAACTGCTTTATTTGCCACAGATTTTAAATCATTTTTTTTCACTTTAGAATCTTTTTCTATTTTAGGTTCTTCACCAATTTTTTCTTGTTCATTATCCATACTTTATTATAATAACATTTTTTATTCAATATAACAATAAAAAAAAGAAGATTTATGTAAACACAATCTTCTTTTAAAGGCTTCCCCTCGAGTAAACCTTGCAGCATAGGTTCGGTTGGATTTCCCGCCACCCCACTTGTCGTCGCCGAACAAGCAGTTTCCTTTTAAGGGGTAGACATCACCGAATCGCCACTTAGACCACACTATAATCCCCGAAGTGAAACGCAAATTGCGAACAGTCTAGAGAATTTCTCAAACAGACGAATTGTTGCTCTTGTCCTTTTTTGCAGAGAGAATTTCAAAAGTTACTGCCAGTTTAAAATTGGTCCGGAAACTCAATTTGGCCAAAAAGAATTTCCAATTAACTTTATCCCAACTTATCCACTCAAGGCTGGCTACGCTGCACACAGCAATTTTTTTACCGCAATGCAGGTTCTTCTCAAATGGTAATCACAAATAGACCACCGCTTTTGAGTCTCCACGATAATTGGGGTGGGCACCATATGCCATTATGGCGCTCCCAAAAATCTTAACTTCCAGCATAAGCCCCAGTTTGGGCAACCAAAGCCAACACCAGAAACTTCACAGATGTGCCATTTAACGCTTTTAACGTCTTCCAAGCAGTTCGTCCGACTAGAATACTGCGCCTTCATAGTTATTATATTATAAACTTAAACAAAGTGCAAGAAGTTTTTATATATCAGTCTCTCAAAGGACTAAATAACTCTTCAAAAGGATTTTTTCTTCCGCGTATTATATCTTCTAGAAGTTTAGCGCCATAAACTGCATTTATTATTCCATTCGCTCCGCAACTTATTAAGTATAAAACATCTTCATCTTCTGTTTTACCTATTAGCCCTAAATTATTTTCTGTTGAGGCAAAACAACCACAAAATTTATATTCAATGGTAATTTTATCTTTCAGCTTAGGATAAAGTTTGTATAAATAGCTTTCAAGTGCATCATATTTTTTCTGTGCTTTAGAATCGGAAATACATTTTTCTTTAAACGGTATATCTTCTCCCCCTATCATAATTCGTCCGTCTTGCAACAAACGAATATAATGATATGGAGAAGCATCATCTTGTAATAGTGCGTTTTTATATATGTGAAAATTTTTAACCGGACTGGTTACAATTGTGAATGAAACAACTCTTTCACATAAATTCTTTTTTTGCATTAATTCAAAATTAAAACCAGTAGCCAGTATTATCTTTTTACATTCTATTGTTTCACCAAAATTTGTTGTTGCAACAATTTTCCCATTCTCTTTAACAAATTTATCAATTTTGGTATTTTCAAACATTTTATCTTTATTACAACTGTTTTCAAGCATCTGTTTTGCGAAAAGATATGGATTAAATTCTGCTCCCCCATCTTCACAATATAAACCACTTTTATATTCAAAATCAAATTTTTGGTTTTCTAAATATTCTGCACTAAAGTTATTCTTTTTCCTGAATTGAAATTCTTTTTTAATTTTATTGTTGTTAAATTTGTTAAGCGTATAGAGAAAACTCGGAACTTTTCTAAACTCACATTTGTTTCCGTATTTTTTAATAAAATTTTCTATTTCGTCAATTCCCCACAATCCCATTTTATACACGTCAACAACTTGCTCCTCAGAAAGTGGCAAATCCGAACAAAAATCATCAAGTTGATATTCCAAGAGCGCAGTTGCAACGGAAAAGTGCAACCCATTCCAAATCTTGATTTATCAACCAAACAAACATCAAATTTTTGTGAGAGATAATAATTTACTATCGCCCCATCAATTCCCCCGCCAACAATCAATATCTCAGTTTTAATATTTTTGTCAAGGTAAGGCTTTTGACCAATTTTCATATCTTTGCAAAAATAAGGTTTTCCTTTTACATATTCCATGTTAATATTATTGCTTATAATTTTATTTTAAGACATAAAAATTTTTAAAACTGCATACAAAAACACACTGCAATCTTTTGTTAATTCTCTTCTATTTTCTTTAAAAAGCAGGATAACAAACCCGTAGGGTTAAAACCGACCATAATTAAAAATTTAATTTTTATTATTGGCGTAATAAAAATAAAACGCAACTTTAAGTTGCGTTTTATTTTATAATTTTTATATAAAACGTTGATAGACTGTTTAATTAAATATTGTTTGATTTTCTAATAATGTTCGACATAATCATATTCATTTTCGTTTATAGACATATAAAACCTCCAAATACTTTTTTGTATTGTAACAACGCATTTAACTTTGTCAATATTTTCCTGTAAATTTTGTTTTAGATACATACATAGTATTGAAAAAAAGGAATCAAATCTAAATATTTAAAATTTTTTATAGAAAATTTGATACACTATAGAATAAAATATGTTATACTATCTTAGTAAAAAAGGAGAAAAAAATGAAAAAAATTGCTAACAATAAAATTTTAATGTTCTTGCTTGCTTTTGTTATTTTCATACCATGTGTATTTTTGTTATCTGCATGTGGTTCTAATTCAACCCAAGACCCGCAAATTGTATCTATACAAGCTACATACAAAGATAACACATTTGATTTTAGCAATGGGCACATTACAGTTCAATATGAAGACGACCTTGACTTTGTTTCTTCAGATTTTAAAATCGTCTTAAAATTTGATGACAATTCAACACAAGAAATCACATCGGGGTTTAATTTTAAGATATTTAAAATTGTAGACACCAATGAAATCGAAACTACTTCATTTGAAATTGGCAACTATAAACTACATTTTGAATATGAAGATTTTACTTGCAATTTACATGTTACTGTTGCAGAAACAGTATTAAATAAAAACAATGTCGAGTGCAATCTTCAAAAAAGTTATGCTTATAATCCAAAAGCACAACTAACCCCTGATTTTACTTTAACTTATAACAGCAAAACACTTGTTAAAGATGTTGATTATACTGTAACTTATGGCGACAATAATTCAGTCGGAGAAGCTACTGGCTCTGTTGTGGTTAATTTTATTGGTATTTATCAAGGAGAAATATCTTATTATTTTGATATTACAGCAATTGAAGCAGGTGAAGTTGTTTTTAAAGATGTAATAACAACTTATGATGGAAACTATAAAGGTTCTCTTTGTGAAATTGATTTTTCTGAGATTGAAGGAATTGAAGATATTTATTATTATTTCTACAATAATCTAGAAGAGTCCGTCGCTCCAATGGATGCTGGGACATATCGCGTTGTTGCTCAAATTGTTGTAAAAGAGGGTTATTCAGAAGTTCAAAATAAAGAATTTACACTCACAATAGACCCAATGGATATAAGCAAAATAAATTTAAGCGACTATAGTGCTGACAACATTGAAGTAACTTTTAAAAACGCTGAATATACAGTGACCGATTTAGAAAGTATCCTTTCGTTCGGAAATATTACATATGAGCTTTCAATGAGTATAGGAAGCGGAATTGATAATTTTAATGTTTCAAACTCAGCAAGACATGGTCAGTTGGAAATGGTAGGAACTGGCAATTACACAGGAACACTTAATATTCCATTTAATATTTTACCTTATAATGTAAATTGGTTATATGTTGTTTTAAACGATTATGAATATTATATCTACGATAATACGGAAAAAACTATTTCAAAGATTCAGGCTTACTTTGATTACGAAATCGAATTAACACAAGGTATAGACTACTCCATTGAATACAGCAATAACATTAATGCAGGAGAAGCAACATACACAGTTGTTGGGCTTGGAAACTATGCTGGAACAAGGAATGATAAATTTACTATTCAAAAAGCACAAATTAACCTAGCAGAATATTCCTTCCAAAACACTACATCAACATATAATGGAACAGACCAATCGTCTACACTTTTAGCATTAGATAGCAGTTTACCTGAACAAGTTGAGGCAATTTATACAACTGAAAATTATTATGGAATGTCGGGTGCATCGCCAATTAGCACAATGCAAAATGCTGGCAATTGGTATGTCTATGTTACACTTGCAATAAAATCTGAATATACAAATAATTATACCCTTTCTGGAAACACACAATTCAGTGATTCAATAACAATAAATCCAGTTGTTGTAACTTCTGCTTCATTTGACACAACTAAATCAAGCTTTGAAGGCGGAGATGGAACAATTGAAAATCTATATTACTATACTTATTCAGGCAGTGCAAAAACACCAAAAGTAATAATAACCGCCACGTTAAATGACAAGCCATACACACTTGTTGAAGGAACAGACTTTACCATTTCATATTACTTAACAAGTGACGGATATAACACAACACCTGTAAATGCAGGCAATTATGGTTTGAGAATAAACTACTACGGAGCAAGTGGTGATTGCAATTTTGCTTATGCTTATGATGGTAATTATTATATTTATCAAGATTCAAATCTTTTATTTAACATCAACAAAAAGGTAATTGAAGATGGTGATATTGCTTGGCCAACAACATATAGAATTGTTTGGGGAACAAAAGCCTATCTTGATTCAACTGATTTTAAAACAATCAGTAAAAATGACACAATAACAATTGAAGGTGAATTAGTAGATGTAACATTTACACTGAAAAGTTCAGATCTTTACGGTTTTTATGACACATGGGTCGACAACGAAGACAAAATTGAAATTGAATTTACATCACAAAACTATCAAGTTGAAAATCACACTTCAACAGTAACTATTGTAAGTTTGTTTACCGAGGCTAAACTTAATGGCACTACCCTAACAGCAGCGGAATTAGATGCTATTTCTACTTTGACACTTGGAGATAAACTTGATATTACTTTCTCAAATGCTTATCAACTAAAATATAGAAACAACACTTATGGATATGACAACCATTGCTTTGATAGCATTTCAGGTTTCTCAAAAATTATAGGAACAGACACCAAAGATGATGAATATTGCTATGAAGCTTATGCATATCTGTATGTTTGTACAGCCGACGGTCAGGAACTTACAGGAAGAGAATTTACAATTAATAGAAACATCTTCTCAGAACTTAAATCATATAATTATGATTCAGTAGGAAGCGAATATAATGAATATATAAATTATCTAAACCAAAATTGTTTAGAAGAACTTGATTGGAATGTAAATGAAAATGGGAAATTAGTTATCACTCTTTCTCAAACTGGTTATACTCTAAATTACGACCTTATTGATACAAGTGATATTAGCACAACCTATGCAGATAAAGTTTCAACAATGACATGGATTAATGAAAATAACTTTAAACAAGTTGTTGTCAGAATCTACAATGCACAAGATGAACTTGTTTTGACACTTCATTACAACTTTACAATAGTTTAATTCAATAAAGGTATATTTCAATAGAATTTTTAAAATACAAGAAAAAGGTTGAAGAAATATAAATTCAACCTTTTTTCATTTTAAAAAGAGATTTTTTATTCTAAAACTTTGAATAGCTTAGATTCAATAACTTGGAACGTTTAACAGAGATGATGAAAAAATACAAAAATATTTAGCAAAATACACAAAATAAAAATGTTTTATTACAACCACAAATCTTCATTATTTGTAAGATTTAAATTGAATCTTTCTTTTGCTATTTCAAAAGCACGCATTATAGGCTTTTCGGCAGATTCACCCCATCCCAATAATTTGACCGCTTTTTCTGGCGTTGTCAAAATCCTGTCATAAATTTTTCCATTATCAGGATCGGGCTGTTTTTCTCCAATTTTATCTATCATAGCCACCATTCTAATTTGAGCATAAGGTTGCAAATCTCTATCTCCCTCAATAATTTGATAACCGACCAAATAAATTGGATCTTTGAGAGTGGCATTAACCTCTTCTAAAAATTCTCTTTTAAGTGTCGCAATCCTGTCCTTGTCAAAGCTTTCAGGGGTCCCACCAATCATTCCGTATACCACTTTATTGTTTATTTTTTCGGTTTTTAAAAGAGTTCTTCCTGTTTCATCAAAGACAATAGCATATACTTGTCTAACTATCATGTTTTTGGGTGGTTCCCCAAAATGCCAAGTAATTTTTACCATGATTTTCTCCTTTATTTCTAATAACATAATAAAAAAGCCTAAAGCAAACTTTTACTGTTTGATTTAGGTTTTAATTGGCGGAGAGTTAGGGATTCGAACCCCAGGTAGCTTTCACTACAACGGTTTTCAAGACCGCCGCTTTCGACCGCTCAGCCAACTCTCCACGTTAGAATCTTTGCAATATTTTTACAAAAACTCATATTAAATTGTTGTTAGAAATTTTGTTAGAAAACTCAACGTTTAGAGTAAACTTTGTTAGAAAATTTTAAGACAACATAATCGTTAAAACTTACTTTTTTAAAGGAAATTATCAAAATTTCTAAAAGTATAATTCCCAAGCAGAAACTGGCAAACTTATCTTTTACCCTAGAATCTTCCTATAGACTATCATACTTTTTTTTGTTTGTCAAACATTTTTTAATACAAGTTTATATAAATTTTTACGAGATAAAACATTGAAGAAATATCTTCATTCAAATAAATAAAATCTCAAAACAATTTATGATGATTTTTTGTTGCTAATCCCTATTTAAAAGATTCAATAAAATATTTTATACAAAATAAAATCTTAATTTAAATAAAAATATCTCTTAATTAAAGAGATATTTTATTTCTGATTAAAATACAAGTGGTAAGATTATTCCAAGTACTACTACAAGCAAAAGTACAATATACAATACTTTCCACACTGCCTGTTTATATCTTACGTATTTCCAAGCAAGAATTGCGACAATGCAAATTGCTATTGCAGTTGCAACACCTTGCAATGCAGAAACAACTTTTACACTTATTCCACAAAAACTTAAAATTGTAGCAACTAAATACAAAATCGCCATAGCGCCAATGCACCAAAAGCTAAATTTGTTTAAGCCAACTCCGCTTGAAGATCGTGTTGATTTTGATGTTTCTTTTTTCTCAGCCATATTTCACTCCTTTTAATATTTATATTATACAATAAATAAATAATTTGTAAAACATTTTTATAAACTTTTTAAAATTTGCAACAAAAATACCACATATTGTTGTATTATTTTGCGTTATACCACAAGATGTTTTTGCATAGTATAAACAAAGTATTGACAAAATACAATCTTTCTGTTATGATACTTAGTATGGAAATGAAAGAATTACCAAGAGGACAATTAAATCCATATATTCTTTCGACTATGAAAGATGGAGATAAATATGGATATGAAATTATTGAAGAAATAAAAGAAAAAACTGGCATTGAAATCAAACAACCAAGTTTGTACAGCAGTTTAAAAAGAATGGAAGTCCAAAAACTTGTTTCATCTTACTGGAAAGATAGCGCGATTGGTGGGAAACGCCATTATTATTGTTTGACAAATGAAGGAAGAAAATTTTTGGAAGACAACCCCATTATTCCTGTTAAAAAAGAAAAAGAAGAATCAGTTCATGATGATGGTATTTTCCTTGAACCATCGAAATCAGTTTTTTTAGATCAAAAAAATAATGAAACTATTTTAGCAGAACAAGAAAACATTTTTGACCTTACAAAAAAGAAAGAAGATAAGAAAGTTGAAACAATTCAATTCAACGTTCAAAATTCTGAAACCGAGCCTTTGCAATTTAATCTTTTTAAAGAAGTTGACCTGGCATCTGATGATGGGAAATTTATA
Organism: Clostridia bacterium; assembly: GCA_016297845.1. Taxonomy (GTDB): domain Bacteria; phylum Bacillota; class Clostridia; order Christensenellales; family UBA1242; genus UMGS687. Next base: position 1,176 of record JAEDFV010000008.1, on the reverse strand, counting down.
ACTGAGACGATTGATGATTATAACTTCCCAAAAATTGAAAAATATGAACCATCAACTTTAAATGTTGAGCCTAAGAATGTTACATATCTTAATTCCAAAATTAAAAAGTTTGAAAAAACTCATGAAGAAAAAGTTGAAAAACAGGTTTATCAAGAAAAAATTGCCGACTTGTATGCAAAACAAGCTATGTTAAATCCGGTTTTTGATATTGAAAAATCAATGGCGAAAATTAATAGCAAAATTGACCAATATGCCATTGAAAAGAAACAAAAAGAAATAAGCCAGCAAGTAAAAATTGAAAAAAGTGATTCACAAGAACAAAAATCCGATAGCAATACACAGAAATCATCTCGAATCTATAATAGTTATAAGAGTCTTGAAGCATATTACAAAACCAAAGGCATTGGATTCCATGAATACTCCCCCAACAAAAAATTAATGACTTATGTAAATATGAATTTTGTACGATTTATAAGAAGTTGGATTTTACTTTTGGTTTCCTTAGCTTTATCTTTTGGTTTCCATTTTGGACTTAATGTTAATAACCTTTGCTCAATTGCTTATGCAATAATTCCAGGATTATGTTTTGTTATGTCCTTTGTGTATTTGGGATTATATTTAAAATCTAAATCAAAAAATATAATCAAACCAAAAAAAGAACTAATTTCACCACTAATTTTGCCACTTGTAACATTAGTTCTAATTTTATTAACCATTGGACTTAATTTAATTTTTGGATTTAGAGCAAACAAAACAATGGAGTATTTTGCAGTTTTAATTTATCCGATTATAATTTCTTTCCATTTTGCACTCATTCCATTTTTAAACAAAATTATTATTAAAACAATAAAAAAAATTAAACAGCCTAAACTTTCTGCTTAATTTTGTTTACTTCTTCAACTGCCATTCGATCACATAAGTTGTTAAGTTCATTATCAGCATGCCCTTTAACCTTTATAAAGGTTGAAGGGTGTTTTTTTATCAATTCGATAAGTTTCTGCCATAAATCTTTGTTTAAAACTTCATCTTTTTTTGCTGTTTTCCAACCGTTGTTTTGCCAGTTATCAATCCACCCCTTTTCAATCGCATTAACTACATATGCCGAATCACTGTATATGTCTACCATACATTCTTGTTTCAAACTCTCAAGCCCACGAATGACTGCCATAAGTTCCA
>JAEDFV010000007.1 GCA_016297845.1 Clostridia bacterium | reverse complement strand
ATAACAACTGCTGGAGCTGATTTAGGGAAAATTTCTGACATATACATTGATGAAAATTATGAAGTAAAAGCATTTGAAACAACAAAAAGATTTGTTGCTCCTGCTGAAAAACTTGTTAATATTGGACGAGATGTTGTTATCTTTGATTTTAATGAAGTCCCGATTAAAATTTCACGTTTAAAGCCAATTAGTGTAATTTCTTCTGTAGATTTACCTGAAATAAAGGTTTCAATTTTAAACGATTCTTCGGAAATTATTAGTAAAAATTATAGTCAAAATGATTTTAAAAAAGAAAATAAAATTGAGAGTTCCTTTAAGGAAAGGCAAAAACAAGAAATAGGATTACCTAAAAAACTTTTTGTAAATCAAAAAACAATAATTGGCAAAAGAGCAAATAAGACTGTAATAGGAATGAATGCTGAAGTGATTGTTAAAGACATGCAAATAATAACTGATAAAATTTATCAGAAAGCAAAAAAACATTCAAAACTTTTTGAGTTAGCAAATGCTGTTGAATAAGAACTTCGAAGAAAAGCGCAAAGGCGACCAATTTCGAACAGAGGTTCCCGAACGAAAGCGAAAAAAGAAAACCCCGAAAGGGGTTTTGTTTTGGAGCGGGTGAAGGAAAGGAGGCAAGCGCGTCCAGTGGACGAAGAAGCGCAGGCGACTTTCTGTGAGAAAGGGAGAATTTAAGCGAAAGCGCAAAGGCGACCAGTTTCGAACAGAGGTTCCCGAACGAAAGTGAAAAAAGAAAACCCCGAAAGGGGTTTTGTTTTGGAGCGGGTGAAGGGAATCGAACCCTCGTAGCCAGCTTGGGAAGCTGGAACTCTGCCATTGAGTTACACCCGCATATATAATTATGATATCATCAATTTGAATTTCTGTCAACTGAACTTAACTGATTTTGTGAATAATAATGATTGAAAATGTTTTGATATTTCCTTGTAAAATGTTACTATATTTTAAGGAGGTAAAAGTCGATGAAAAAATACATAAGTCCTATACTTTCAATAATTTTGGGAATCTTAACATTCGGAATGTATGCGGCACCTTTCTTTCTTGTAACTCTTTCTGGATTGGGAGTTGATGTAACTGAATCAGTAGGTATGGCATATGATAACATAAGATTCGATACGGAAATGGCAAGTGTTACTGCATACTCTGTTATGTCAATTGCGCTTTTAGTTCTTGCAGGATTGTTGATTGTAAGCGGAATTTTCATGATTTTGCAAAATTGCAAAGTTATAAAAAGTAAATCAATGGAAAAGATTAATGCATTCTTGCTTGTTTTAAATGCTTTGGTTGCAATTTCGGCAATGATTTGCTACGTTGTATTCTATGCAGTTGATTTAGCTGAATTAGCTGAATTAGCATCTGTCACCGTTGGTTCAACAGCCATAACACTTGCAGTTGTTTCGATTGTGTTTGCCGTTGCAAGCATTCTCTTAATGGTAAAATCAAAGAGCAAAAAAAGAAAATAAAGCCCATTATTTGGGTTTTATTTTTTTTATTTATTTTGCAAAATTTATTGACTATTATAAAATAATGTGATATTATACAATCGTTAAGCACTAGTAGCTCAGCTGGATAGAGCAGTGCCCTTCTAAGGCAAAGGTCAGGGGTTCGAATCCCTTCTGGTGCACCAAGGGAGAAAGATTAAGCAGAAATGCTTAATTTTTTTATAAGGAAAAGAAGTGAAAGGGGATTCGAACGGTCCGTAAAAAAAGTTGCCCCAATGGGCAAGTTTTTTAGGACCAGGCGTGAAAGCTCGAGTATTCGAGCGGAGCGAATCCCTTCTGGTGCACCAAGAGAGAAAGATTAAGCAGAAATGCTTAATTTTTTTATAAGGAAAAGAAGTGAAAGGGGATTCGAACGGTCCGTAAAAAAAGTTGCCCCAATGGGCAAGTTTTTATTACTTAAATTACATTTTTAAAATAAAAATGCACTCCAATTCGGAATGCATTTATTTTTTATCTTATGAAACTTTTGTTATTGTTCCAATATTTGAACTTGCAATTTCATAATTTTCATAATCACCTTCTTCAAGCAATTTAATCTGAGCAATTCCTTGAGCAGGTACGTCAGTAGTTAATGTCAATGTTGTTTCATTGTCATAATCAGCTGAACTATTAGCTGTAATTTCAACTTTTACAGTATCTCCATCAATGATGCCATCTGCTGTCGTTAAAGGGAAATTTTGAGTTGTTGCATTGCTTGCTGTTTTTAATTCAAGACCGCTTATAACTTTTTTGGTTATTATTATTTCTGTCCCTTGTCCGTCACCAAAGATATTTGATGGAGTAGTATTAACTGTATAATTGCTATTGCTTACGACTTCTGCTTTTGCAACGATGTCATTATGTGTGCCAGCATTTATATATGTTCCACCATGTTGGTCTGTTACTTCGAAAGTTAATGTGCAACTATCTCCGGCTATAAGACCATCGGCTTCCGTAAAAGAATGTGTGTAATATATTGTTCCGTCATATTCTTTTGTAATTTCTTGTTCGTCAAATATTAATTCTTTTGGAGTGATGGAAGCAGTTATTCTTGAAAGAATGTTTGTTTCAAAATTATCTAAGTTATCTTCTCCTTCAATCTGTATGTCACTAACTGTTGCCCCAACATTTGCACTGCTCATTATAATTGTTGCATTAAATGAAGATCCCAAAGGAGTTTGTATTATTTTAGAAATTGTGTTTGTTTTGTCGTATACTTTATTAATTGTAAAGGCTACAATTTGTGTGCGAAGTATTTGTCCAGTAGCTGAAGTTTCATCAATGTAATAATTTTTACCTGCTTCATTTTCGAAAGCAAATTCTTTAATTGTTGCTCCGGCATTCTTGCTTGTATAAGTAACTAAAATTTTAACTTCTTCTCCAGAAACAACACCCTTTTCTATTTCATTTACGTAATATGTTGCAGTATCTCTCTTAGAATAATACGTATTAAATAATAAGTTTGTTAGCTTTCTTTTTGCAATAGTAAATTCTTTTTCTACTGTTGCTTTTTGATATGTTTCGGTTTCAGCAACTGTCATTACAAGCTTATAAGTTCCTGCGTCTGTTGGAGCAGTTGCCAAAGGTTCAGTTGAATATGTATCACCATCTTTTACAAACCACTCAAATGTTACATTTCCGTCACTTGTTGTTGTGTAGTCGCTTGATGTTGGAGCTATAACCATTTCTCCGTCATAAGTTTTTTCTGGATTATAAGTGCTTTCGAAACTTGCTTCTGCACTTAATTTTGTTACAATTTCTTCTTGTTGCGGATTGTTATCATTATTGCTTAATGAAAGCGGTAGAGCAATTGCCAAAGTTAAGCAAACAACAAAAACAGATGCAATAGCGATACTAATTGCTTTGTGGGCAACAATCCAAGCCCACACTTTTTTAAAAAATGTTGCCATAAATTCTCCTTCTAAAATGTTGCAAAAACATAATGTTTTTACCAAAGTATTATTACATATTAATTTAAAAATCTCCAAATAATTTGCAAAAATTTTTTAACTTTTTTGACATGCTATTATTGCATAAAATGATAGAAAGTTTTATATGTTAAATATGTTTCATAAATGTCAACTTTTGCGGTTATTTCCCATGGGGCATGCATTGAAATGACCGGCACACCAGCGTCAATAACGTCCATATCGTAAATTGCCATCAATTTAGAAATTGTTCCGCCTCCGCCTGCTTCAACTTTCCCCATTTCCGATGCTTGATAAAAGATGCCATTGTTGTCTAAAATTTGTCGAATTTGAGCAATATATTCTGGGTTGGCGTCACTTGCGTCATTTTTTCCTTTTGAACCAGTGTATTTGCAAAATGCAATTCCGCGTCCAAGATATGCTTCTGTTTCCTTATTAAATGGAGTTGGTCTGTTGGGGTCATATCCAGCCGTGACATCACTTGAAATCATTTTGCTGTTTTTTAAACAATGTCGAACTTTGAGGTCAGAGTAGTTTGTTGTAAGTGATATGATGTCAGCGACAAAATTTTCGAAAAACACACTTTTCATTCCTGTTGCGCCTGCGCTTCCAATTTCTTCTTTGTCAACAAGCAAACAAATGCTTGTCTTTTTTGGTGTTTCTGAATTTATAATTGCCATAATCGATGCATAAGCACAAACTCTGTCATCTTGGCCATATGCCATTATCATAGACTTGTCTAGTCCAAAATCTCTTGCTTTGCCGGCAGGAACTGCTTCAATTTCGCTCGAGAATAAATCTTCTTTGTCTATTCCTTTTTCTTTTAATAAATTGATTATATTTTGCTTTACTTTTTCTTTTGTTGAATTTTTGTCAGGAATTGTTCCTGCAATCAAGTTGAGTTCTTCGCCTGTTACAACTTCCGTTCGCTTTTCTTTATCTAAGTGGGGCAAAAGGTCGCTTATTCCAAAGACAGGGTCGTTTTCATTTTCTCCGTAACACACATTTATTTTTGTTCCATCTTTTTTAACTATGACACCATGTAGCGCAAGAGGTAACGCAGTCCACTGATATTTTTTTATTCCGCCATAATAATGAGTATCAAGAAGACAAATGTTTCCTTCTTCATAAATTGGCGTTGATTTTAAATCAAGTCTAGGACTGTCTATGTGGGAACCAACAATGTTAAGTCCATTTTCTAATTTTTCATCACCTATAACTGCTAAAATCATCGCTTTATTCATATTTATGTCATAAATTTTATCACCGGGTTTAAGTCTGTTGTTGTTTTTCAAATATTCTTTTATGTTGACAAACCCATTTTCTTCTGCAATCTTGATTGTTTGAATTATAACTTCGCGTTCGGTTTTTGCGGTTGAGACAAAATTTTTGTAACCTTCGCAAAATTCAAAAGCATCGTTTAATCTTCCTGTGCTATAATTTTCATATGCTGATTCGTTCATATTCTCTCCTCATATAATAGTTTATTATATTTAAAAAAATATAAAATAATTTAATAAAAAAATATTTGGAATATGATATACTTATTCCGATGAAAAATAAAACAGTGATTATTGGAATAATTTTCACAATTATTTTAAATATAGCTTTTTTAGCATGCATAACTGCTGGAGTGTTGAGAGGATTTGGTGAACCACTTTTTACAATTTTCATAACACTTGTTATTTTTGTTTATCATGTTGACGTCAGAATTGTTATAGGATTCGTTGTAACAAAGTTTTTCAAGCAAAAACTCAACATTAATTCAAAGAAATATTTGATTGGGACTAAAGAATATAGATTTCTAGACAAATTAAAAGTTAAATATTGGAAAGATAAATTTGTTGCTTTGGACAAGAGTCAGTTTCTTGTTTCAAGCAAAGATGATTTGGAAAGGGCATTAAGAAACAACATAAGTGCAGAAATAATTCATATAATTTGTTTTGTTGCAGGATTTTTCTCAATAGCAATTGGGTGTTTGCTAGCGATAAATGAATGGTGGATTTATGTTTTGACAGCTTTTTTGGCTTCTTTTCTTTGTGACCTTCCTCCAATTTTAATACAAAGATACAATAGATTTAGGCTTCAGCGAATAAGAAAAAGATATAATCTCGCTCAACTTTAGATTTATATAAGCATATATATAAATGTGTGCGTGTTTAAAAGGCGACTTAGTTACCTTAATCGCGAAAAAACAAAAAAGAAATTAACTTCTAAGCAAAAGTTTGGAATGACTGTTGCAGTTTTTTTATTGTTTGTAATTGGAATTGTTTTATATCTTAATTATGTAGTAAATCCAGTTGTAATACATATGAGCGAAGCAAAAGTTAAAAGTCTTGCAACAAAGGCAGTTGGCTCAGCAATTTATGAAATTGTTAACACAAGAGATTTATATAACGACCTTATAACAATTTCAAAAGACAGCGAAGGAAATGTTTCAATGATACAAGCAAAATCACTAGAAATAAATTTGTTGACACGTTCGCTAACAAAACTTGCAACAAGTAATTTGGAAAAGATTGGCGAACAGGGGCTTGACATTCCGATTGGAACATTCAGTGGAATGCCAATTTTGGTTGGAAGAGGTCCGAGTGTTAACATCAAAATGATGCCAATTGGCTCAATCTCAAGTTCATATAAAAGTGAATTTACAACTGCGGGAATTAACCAAACAAACCATAAAATATATGTTACGATATCTTCAAAGATAAACGTTGTTTTGCCAACTGCAAATCAAACAGTTGCAACTTCAACTCAGGTTCTAATTTGTGAAAATATTATCGTTGGTAAAATACCAGAAACATATCTGTTTTCTGATTCGTTAGATGAAATGATGAACCTTATTCCAATGTAAAAAAAACAAGAGTAAAAACTCTTGCTAATCTATTTCAACAAGTTTATTTTCAACAAGGTCACACGATGTTAAAAAATATGTTGTTTGATTAATTTTAATTTTATTAAGTGCACGAGATTTAATGCCATGCAAATGTCCATACACAACCTTTTCAATATTAAATTTATCAAAAAGTTTTGTGAAATCATTTTCTTCGTGTTTGGAATTGAAAGGAGGGTAGTGTATCATGCAAATTATTTTTGTTGATTTTCCTTCTTCCTTTAATTTTTCTTGAAGTTTTTTTGCACTGGAAAGAGAGAGTTCAAGACGTATTACTTCACGCTTATAAATTTTTTCATCTTCTTGCGACGAAAAATTTTTCTCAGGAACTTGCCAACCTCGTGTTCCACAAAAAATATAATCTCCAATTTGAATGCAGTCATTTTGCAATGCGTAAAAATTTTCAGGAAGTATTGAACGAATAAGTGAAATGCTTTTCCACCAGTAATCATGATTTCCGCGTATGATTATTTTGTTTCCAGGAAGTGTTCCAATCAAATCTAAATCAACCTTTGCATCGTCAAGTTTCATCGCCCAACTTATGTCACCGGCAATCAAAACAACATCGTCATCAGTAATTTTTTCTTTCCAATCCGCAAAAATTGTTTCAACATAATTATCCCAAGCAGGTCCAAAAATGTTCATTGGCTTGGGATTGTTCAAACTTAGATGTAAATCGCTTATTGAATAAACTTTCATTTATCTCCTAAAATTGTTTTGCAATTTCGCTTACGGCTTTCATGTCACATTTTCCAGCATAATTTGTTTTGAAATGTTTCATAACATTACCAATTGACTTATCTTCTAATGAAGCAATTATTTCTCTAATTTCTTCATTTGACATCATTTTTGGAAGATATCTTTCAAGGATTTCTTTTTGATTCAAAATATTAGTTTCTTCAGTTGTGTTTCCAACTTTTTTATAGTTTTCTGCTTCTTCGGTTAATTCTTTTATTGTCTTTTGAATTATTTGAATTACGTCCGCGTCGCAAAGTTCTTCACCTTTTTCTCTTTTTTTAATTGTTTCAAGCATCGCTTTATTGGAAACTATGCCATATATAGTTCTTGCATTTGTATCCTTATCTTTAAGTGCTTGAATGTTTGCTTTTTTTATTTCGTCTAAAATCATTTTTTACTCCTTTTTTTTGTTGATTTTTGAAGGGATTCTTCAAACTCTTTGAGTTCCTTTTCCTCAAATGCTCGGCTTTCTGCTTCTAGAGCCCAACGTTTCTTTGTCCATTCGAATTTTTTGTTTCCAATGAGATAATCATAAATCGTTAAGGCAAGGCCTTGAATAATATATATATAATACGTGAAGAATCTCCAAATCAAAAGTGCCCAGAAAAGATTTCCTTCAATTCCAAAGAGTGATGCGAAAAGGACAGAGAATGAAAGTTCGCTTGCGCCTGTTCCACCAGGAAGAGGGAAGAAACTTGCAGCCAAATCAACCATGACGACATATATGAAAATTTCACCGTATAATTCAAAGTGGAACCCATAAAATGATGCATGGATTAAGAATGGCAAACTGTAGTGGGCGACAAGATATAAAATCGAAATGAAAAACATTGAAAAGAAAGTTCCCTTGTCTTTTGCATATCTTTTCATTGTTGTTTGATAGTCGTTTACGCTTTTTTGAATTTTTGCATATTGTTTTTCATAATTCTTTACAATTTTCATTTTATGGAGAAGTTTCAAAACTCCGCCAACAAGTTTGTTTCCTATGGTCTTGTTAATTGAAATTAATGCAATTATAAAAATCAAAAGAGCATTGAGTGAAAAACCAATCCAACTTGTCGCTGTGACAACTGTCCCTTCAATGTTGCCAGAAGATGCAGTCATTGTTATACTGAATATCATAACAACAAAAGAGAAGAGTAAATATGCGATTTGTTGAATTACATATTTCCCCATGCAAATTGATAGTGCATCACTTCCAGATATACCGCGTTTTGTCATGTAGAATATTTGGAAAGGTTGTCCTCCTGATGCAAGGGGAGTTATGCTGTCGTAATAACGGCCAAGAGAAGCAACTTTGTATGCCAAAGCTGGTCGGTTAGTTTTTGTTGTTTTATATGATACAAGCCAAAGTTTTGCGGTTTCCAAAAACATGACAAGAATAAAACATAAAGGAACAAGTAAAAAGATTCCCCAGTTGATATTTGAAATCAACGTCGAGAAAGAAGCAACTTCCATGTTTTCTTGGGTTAGTTGATAAGCCAAAATTCCTGCAACGACGGCGATGTTGATAAGCATTCCAATTAAACTTGAAATTTTTTTCTTTTTTGTGCTTTGTTTTTTTACAGTTTCTTCAGCTTCTTCAAGTTGTGCTTCTTCACTTGGAGCTTCAATATTTATTAGGTCGTTGTCTTTTCCCTTTTCATTTTTTTCGTCAACTTTGTTAGGGTTTTCAACTTCCTTTGTTTTTTTGTCTTTCTCAATTTCTTCCATTGACAAATTGTCAGAATTACATTCCGACTGTTTACCTCTTTTTTTCGTATACAATTTGCCAAAAAATTTCATGTGCAGAAACTATTCTATCAAAAAAATAGTTTTTGTCAAACAGATATTGGTCTATTTATATAATTTCTATCGTAAACTATATGCAAGGTCGCTTATATCTCCTGCACCTAGGACTAATATGCAATCGTATGAATCAGAAATTGTAAGGATTTCTTTTTTTGTATCTTCAAAATTGTCAAAATATTTAAGCAAATCAAACTTATTTTGAGTTGAAATTTTTTCAAATAATGCCTTAGCACTTGCACTTTCAATTTCTTTTTCTCTTGCGGGATATGTCTTGACAAGAAATAAACCGTCTGATGAGTCAAAACATTTTTCAAATTCGGCGAAAAGCGTTTTTGTGCGTGAAAAAGTGTGTGGCTGAAAAACTGTCAGGACTTTTCCATAGGCTTTTGCTTCTTCTATTGTCTTTTTTATTTCAGTGGGGTGGTGGGCATAGTCATGAATTATTGTAGCAGAATTTATTTTTGTAATAATTTCAAATCTGCGTTTAACCCCTGTATAATTTCGGATTGCTTTTTTGTATACAGAAGGCTTAATTTTATACAACTTTGCAATAATACATGCAACAAGTGTGTTGCTGACATTGTGTTTTCCGATAAAATTTGTCTGAATTGAAGCAATTAGGTTGTTATTCTCCATAAATGAAAAAACAAAACCTTTTTCGTTTTTTCTTATGTTTTCCGCTGAATATTTCGTTTCTGTTCCGTTTTGTCGAAGGATATAAGTAAATTCATCTTTGGGGAAAATTTGAATTTTTGATTGTTGCAAAAAGATATTAAAACTATTTTTTATATCCGAAAAATCTTTGAAAAAATCCAGATGGTCTGCCTCTGTGTTTAAAACAATTCCAACTGTTGGGGAAAGAGATAAAAAACTGTTTTTATATTCACATGCTTCTGTTATAAAAAACTTTTTGTTTCCTATCAGGAAATTGCTTTGAGTTCTTTTCAATATTCCGCCAATATGAACCGTTGGCTTTTGTTTTGCTTCTATCAAAATTTCAGAAATTAGAGCAGTTGTGGTTGTTTTTCCGTGTGTTCCAGAAATTGCAATAACATTTTTAAAATCCTTAGAAAGTTTTCCTAAAATTTCTGAGCGAGAAACAATTTTTTTCTTGTTTGTTTTTGCCCAAACAAGCTCTTCATTGTCCTGAGAGATTGCATAGTTTGTGACTACTATATTAGGATTAAAATTTTTTATGTTTTGCAAGTTGTGTCCAATGTTATATGTAATTCCAAAATTGTCCAATAATTTTAGATTTTCGCTTAAAACAAGGTCGCTTCCTGAAATTTTATTGCCTTTAATCGCTAAAAAAACGGCAAGGCTACTCATGCTTATTCCGCCAATTCCTATAAAATATATTTTTTTCATATTATTAAAATATGAAAAGTTGTTAAAAATTGTTTGGAGAATTGCATTAAAAATGTTAAACTCAAACTAAGTAAAGGGAATATATTTACTTAAATTTTAAAAAAGGCGGACAAAAAATTGAAAATCACAGACGTAAGAATAAGACTTGTTGAAAAAGATGGGAGCAAATTGAAAGCAGTTGCATCAATGACAATTGATGAATGTTTTGTTGTTCATGACATCAAAATTGTAGAAGGAAAAGATGGCTACTTTATTTCAATGCCAAGCAGAAAAACTCCAGATGGAGAATACAGAGATATTGTTCACCCAATCAACACTGAAACACGTGAACAAGTTATTTCAGAAATTTTAAAGGCATTTGAAAAAGCAGAAAGCGAAAATAAATAATATTATGATTTGGGGACTAATTTCACCTAATTTGTTCCATATTAAGGAGAAACATGGTAAAAACCCAAAGTAATGCTCGTAGGTTCATAAATGCCTACAATGAAATTGATTACGCGATAAGAGTACAGCATGGTTTTAAAAGAAGCATGAGTTTTTCTGAGGTTATAAGAAAAGCTGTGCCTCTTAACTATGTTGTGAGAAAATATGAAGATGAACTTGTTGATTTTGGAAGACTGCGTAATGCAATAATACACCAAAGCAATGATGATTATGTAATTGCTGAGCCTCATGATGATGTTGTTGCTGAAATTGAGCATATTTCAAATCTTATAACAACTCCGCCTAAGGCAATTGAGGCAGTTATAGATAAGAACGTTTTGTGTGTTCAATATGATGTTATGCTAAGAGACGTTGTTGAATTAATTGCAACTTCAGAATATAGCAATATCCCTGTTTATAAAAATGGGGGACTCATAGGAATTGCAAATGGTCAAAGAATTTTGGACGAGATTGGAAAACAAGTTGCACAAAAAGTTGATATTGATGACTATCTCTCTGCCACAACCATTGAAAGTGTTGTTCAAAAACAGACAAGTTCAAAATATTATGATGTTGTTTCAAAAGATGCAACAATTGAAGAAGTTTTGAATATATTCAATGAAAACAGAAAACTTATCGCAATTTTAATAACAAAAGGTGGAAGTTTGAACGAACCTCCAATAGGCATATTAACTGCGACTGATATAATAAGTTTGAATAAGATTTTAGAAAATTATTAAGAAAATGCTTAATAATTTTTTTATTTTAGTATAAAAAAACCACATCAAATTGATGTGGAATTTTTTAGTCTTTTGCTGCTTTTGTTTTTGCTTTTTTACCAGTTAAATCGCGCAAATAGTAAAGTTTTGCTCTTCTTGCACGACCATGACGTGTAACTTCAACATGGTCAATCAAAGGTGAATGATATGGGAATGTTCTTTCAACACCAATACCATAAGAAATTCTTCTTACAGTAAATGTTTCACGAACTGAACCATTACGTTTTGCTATAACAACTCCTTCATATGCTTGAAGACGTTGTTTGTCACCTTCTTTGATTTTTACGAAAACTTTAACAGTATCGCCGATGTTAAAAGGAGCGATTTCGTCTTTTCTTAAATTTTCGCTTTCGATTGTGTCGATGATATTCATAGCTTTTCCTCCTTACTAAACATAGCGTTCATAATTGATTTAATTAGCGGACCGCTCGAAGCCAAGGTATTTATATCATAAAAATTAATAAAAAACAAGTGTTTTATCAAAAAAAATCCACTAATTTCAACATTTTTTTGTTTTGTTTAAAATCCATTTTGTAAGTTGACAAGTTTTGTTATATAATTAATCAGAATTTGTACAAAGGAAAAAATTATGCTTTCAAAAGTTTTGAGTTATGGACTTAATGGGATTGAGGGATATTTGGTTACAACAGAACTTGATATTTCTATTGGTCTTCCAGGTTTTGAGATTGTTGGACTTGGAGATACTGCGATAAAAGAGAGCAAAGAAAGGGTGAAGTCGGCGATTAGAAATTCTGGCTTCCATTTTCCTATAAATAAAATAACTGTTAATCTCGCACCTGCGGACAAGAAAAAAGAAGGGCCGATTTTTGACCTTTCAATTGCTATGGGAATTTTGACAGCAACAGGCCAACTTGAAAATGAAAAAATCAAAGATATTGTTTTTATTGGGGAACTTTCATTAGATGGAAGTTTACGCCGAGTTAATGGTGTTTTGCCTATCTTAATTTCTGCAAGAAAGATGGGATATACCAAGTTTATTATTCCATTTGAGAACAGGAAAGAAGCGAGTTTTATTGAAGGTGTCGAAGTTTTTCCAGTTAAGGATTTGAAAGAATTAGTTGAATTTTTGAGTGGGCAGATAAAAATAGAAAAAGTTGAAGTAACAAGTTATGAAAGTTTTTCAAAAGAAATTCAAAGTGGACTTGATTTTAAATATGTAAAAGGTCAAGCAAGCGCAAAACGTGCTCTTGAAATTGCTGCCGCAGGTGGTCATAACATTTTGATGATTGGGCCTCCAGGAAGTGGAAAAACGATGCTTGCAAAATGTTTTCCGACAATTCTTCCTAATTTAACTTTTGAAGAAGCGCTTGAAGTAACAAAAATTCATAGTGTTGCTGGAACTCTTGATAGCAACGAAGGGATAATATGCAGACGTCCTTTCAGAAGTCCTCATCATACTGCAAGTTTGGTCAGTTTAACTGGAGGAGGACGACATGCAAAACCAGGAGAAATTAGCCTTGCTCACAATGGAGTTTTGTTTTTGGACGAAATGCCAGAATATACACGTAGTTCAATTGAAGCTTTGCGTCAACCGCTTGAAGATGCAATAATAACTGTTGCAAGAGCAGAACAAACAGTTACATATCCAGCAAATTTTCTTTTGATTGCAAGTATGAACCCTTGTCCATGCGGTCACTTTGGTTCAAAGAACGGAGAGTGTAAATGTACTGACCAACAAATTCACAAATATCTCGGGAAACTCTCTGGTCCTCTTATGGACAGAATCGACTTACAAATTGAAGTTGACAACGTAAGTTATGACGAACTTACTGACAAAACAACAACTGAAGAATCTTCTGAGGAAATAAAAAAACGCGTTGACAAGGCACGCGAGATACAACTTGAAAGGTTTAAGGGCGAAAATTGCTTTTCAAATGCAAACATGAACGTTAGTCTTTGCAACAAATTTTGTAATCTTGATGAAACAAGTGAGCAACTTTTGAAGTATGCTTTTGAAAAACTTAATCTTTCTGCCAGAGCACATAACAGAATATTAAAAGTGGCACGAACTATTGCTGACCTTGATGGAAAAGAAAACATAGAATTTCAACACATTGCCGAAGCAATACAATATCGTTCTCTAGATAAAAAATATTGGATATAAAAAAATCACGAATTTTCGTGATTTTATTTTACGTATGCATCAACCAGCATGACAACGTGGTTTTTGTTTTTATCTGCAATTTTTTCGTATTTTGTTGGAACTAGTGAATCTTCTTCTCCAACTTTTTTTGCATAAGAACAATAAACAGATAAAAAGTCTTGTATAAATAAATATGCTTCTTCAATTGTCTCTCCGTCTGATGTTAAATTTAAATCGGGGATATATGAGGTGTATGTCCCGTTATCTTCTCTTATAAAAACTGCTGGAAAAACATATTGTTGCATTTTTCTCTCCTATGTAATTAAGGATATTTTAACATATTTTATGATTATGACAAAATAAAATTCATTAAAAAATTATTTTTTTATTCCAACTAAAAGAATTGACTTAAATGAGATATATTGATATAATCTTGGAATTAGGAGTAGGAAATGGATTTATCACAACTTAACGAAAAATTGACAAAACTTTCATCAGAAATTGATATCAGAAAAGCAAAAATTGAATTTATAAAAGAAAATGGATTAATTCCTTATGTGGACAGGTTTGAGAAGACAAATTCTATACTTGAAGCCAGAACTCTTGCTGAGGGAACAAAAGTTAAACTTGCAGGAAGAATAATTTTCAGAAGAATTATGGGAAAATTTGGATTTATGAAAATTCAAGATGTTGAAAGTTCAATCCAAGTTAGTGTCGGGCGAAATGAACTTGACGAAGAAAGTTATGATTTCTACAAAAAACTTGTCGATGTTGGCGATTTTGTTGGAGTGTCAGGCGAACTATACTTGACTCAAACAGGTGAAATTACTGTAAGAGCATTTGAAGTTAAACTTTTGTCTAAAGCGATGAGACCTCTTCCTGAAAAATTTCATGGTCTAACTGACCAAGAGCAGAAATATCGCCAAAGATATTTGGATTTGATTTCAAATGATGAAAGCAGAAAAGTAATGATTGGTCGTTCAAAAACCATGACCTTTATAAGAAAGTTTTTGACTGAAAACGGATTTATGGAAGTTGAAACTCCAATTTTACAAAGTGCAGTTTGTGGCGCAAGTGCAAAACCTTTCTTCACAAAGCACAATGCGCTAAACAAAATGTGCAATCTTAGAATTGCTCCTGAAACATATTTAAAACAGGTTATTGCTTCTGGATTTGACAAGGTTTTTGAACTTGGAAAAGTTTTCAGAAATGAAGGAATGGACACTCAACATTTACAGGAATTTACAATGTGTGAATGGTATGCTTCTTATTGGAATTTTGAAGATAACATAAAATTTTTCCAAAAATTTATAAGAAGTTTGCTTATGGAGATTCTTGGAACAACAACAGTTGAATATGAAGGGCATACTCTTGATTTTGGAAAAGAATGGGAAAGAGTTGATTACACTGCAAAAATGCGTGAAATTTTGGGTTTTGATTTCTTGGAATATGAAAATCGCGATGAACTTGTAACAGCGATTGAAAAAACAGGACTTTTCAAAGCGGAAGACTTTAATGGCATAAAAACATGCGGTGGAGTCATTGACTACATTTATAAGAGAAAGATTAGAGTAGATTTAATTCAACCAACTGTTCTCTACAATTATCCAGCATGTCTTGTTCCGCTTGCGAGAAGAAATGACAGTGATAAGCGTATCATAGATATGTTCCAAGTTTTGGCAATAGGGAGTGAACTTTGCAAGGCATATTCTGAACTTGTCGACCCTATAGTCCAACGTGAAACGTTTGAAGAACAAATGAAAGCAAAAAAAGCAGGTGACGACGAAGCGATGGATATTGATGAAGATTTCCTATTGGCTATGGAGCATGGAATGCCACCAATAAGTGGACTTGGATTTGGACTTGATAGACTTATGGTTGTCATGTTCAATCAACCTTCTGTTCGAGATGTTGTTTTGTTCCCATTAATGAAATAAGGATATAAAAATTTACGAATAAGGGGGAGGCATAAAAATTTTACGAAGTAAAATTTTTGGTGCTTGCAAAGCAAGCACGCTTTGATTTCATCAAAGCGATGCCTCCCCGTCCTTCAAAAAAAACGGAATCATTCCGTTTTTTTTAATTTATTCTCTTACGAATGTTTTCAAGCGCATTTTTTTCTAATCTGCTAACTTGAGCTTGAGAAATTCCAATTTCTTCACTTACTTCCATTTGTGTTTTTCCAATATAGTATCTTAGCATTATAATTTCTTTTTCTCGTTCAGAGAGATTTGTTAAAGCGTCTCTAAGTGCAAACTGCTCAATTAAAGAATCAACATCATTTTTGGTGTCAGCAATTTGGTCCATGATTCTAACACTTTCACCTTTGTTGGAATAAACTGGGTCAGATAATGAAACTGTGTCGGCAATTGCGTCCAAAGCAATGGCAACTGTTTTAACTTCTTCATTCATGTCTTGAGCGATTTCATCAATTGTTGGGTCTGAATTTTGAGAAGCAGTTAGTTTTTCCCGCGATTGCAATGCTCGATATGCAATATCCCTCAAACTTCGTGTTACACGAACTGGTGTGTTGTCACGAAGATATCTCCTTATTTCTCCAATTATCATTGGTACGGCATATGTTGAAAATTTAACATTTAAATCCATATTGAAATTGTCCATTGCCTTAATAAGCCCAACACAACCAACTTGGAACATGTCATCAGCCTTACCTCGTTTTCCGCCAAAACGTTGAACAACACTTAGAACAAGTCGAAGATTGGCAATTATAAATTCATCTCTGGCAAACTCATCTCCTTGTTTCACTTTTTTTAATAATTCCATCATTTTTGCATTGTCAAGTTTCGGAAGTTGGGAAGTGTTGACTCCCGTAACTGCTACGACATTGGACATAAAAAATACCTCTCAAGATTAATCTTCAAGGTATTTTTTCCTTTAAAATATTTTTTATTCAATAATAATTTTTCTTGTTTGCTTTTGTTAATAATCACTTCTGAGTTCGATTATAACTATGTTTTCATTTTGTGTTCCAACTTTATTTTTGAAAATTGCAAATTCGACCACAATTCCATAAAGATTGTGATCATTAATGTAATCAATCAGTTTTTCAAATCCGGGTACATTCCAAAGTTTGTCATCAAAAAGTTCCGTGTTAAGAGAAATTTCAGGTTTTTCATAAATGTTCCTATGCGTTGCATTTTTGCTTGTGCTTGCACTCAAGGATACAAAATTATCTTTAACATAAATGTCCCCAAGAAGAATGCGACCTTCTAAATTTCTGAACGAAACAGAAATTGAAAATTTATCTGCATTGAGAGAGGTTATATATTCAATGCATTCTTCGTAAGTTTTTACAAATTTATATGTTCCCATAGGAGTGAAAATATCGCGTATAATATATTCTTCTGCTGGGTTATTGTGTAAAAAACGCTTAAGTTTTTCAACATTTTTTTTGTCAATTACTTCTTGGGGCATGCAGTTTAACCCCATTTGATTTATTAAATTTATGCTATGCTCTTTGTTTTTTATTTTAATCATGAGTATATTATATCAAATTGTTAAAAAAATAAAAACATATTGCATTATTTTTCACTTTGTTATACAATAGTTGCATGGAAAAATTTGTACGAAAAAGAATGGTTAGTTCAACGGCAAAAAGAAAGAATGTATTACAATACGATTTTGGTTTAGGAAAGGGGAGATTAAAGAAAAATTTTGACTTTAGAATTATTTTGAACACGGGTGCACTAAATAAAAAGTTTGTGTGCTCAAGAATAATTCACGTTGATGATGAAACGGTTGAGCGTGTAATTAATTCAAAAAAATATATGGTCAAAGGAATTATTCAAAATGGTAATGTTGTTAAAAATCTTTCGGAAGAATTTGCTGACAAAGTTGGATTAAAATATAGAGACCAAAATTTTATAGAAGATGACACATCCGCTATTTTTGCCATTAAAAACAAAGTTAATGGTGAAGAAGTCGTTGAATTGTGTATGATAAAAACAATCAGAAGCAAAAACATGGTGTCTGTTTCGCTTTATTATCTTCCAAATGGAGTTCCTTACAATGCCTGTATGATTGCAAGATATTGTTGGCATAGAACAAATGAGCACAATAATCGTTTAGATGGAAAAACTGTACAAGAAGGGCAGGTGCATTTGCACAAATATTCAGAAGAATTTTATAATAGCGTCATGAATGATTCTACTCTTAAAGATAAGGAAAAATTGAAAAAACTTCAAAGCCCAGATGCAGAAATTATTGAAATGAAACCTGTAAACAGTCGTGAACTTCCACAACAAATAATAAATTCTGCAATGAAAGGATTTAATGTCGAATATGGAAAAGAAGTTGAGGCATATTCTGATATAAAACAAAAAAGGAAAATGTACTTTAACACAGAAACAAAAACATTCCATAAAGGCGAAAGCGATAATACACTTGTTGATTGGTTGTGTAATCAAATCAAAGATGCAGAAGAAATGAATCTTTAGGCGAAAGTTGAAAAATGTAAAACGAAAGTCAAAAAATTTAACTTAAATAAAACACACCGAAAAGGTGTGTTTTTTATAACTTAATGCTTTTAATATCTGTTAAATTCATAAAGAGCCATCGCAACTGAAATTGCTAAATTGAATGAATCAATATTGTTGCTTTGTCTTATCTTGATTTTTAAACCTTGTTTTGTAACTTCGTTTGGCAATCCAGAGGATTCGTTCCCAAAGATTAAGGAGAAAGGTTTTTCTTTCGTATTAAGGTTTTGTAATTCCAAATTTCCGTCTAAACAAAACATATACTTTTTATTTTTATTAAATAATTTATTATATTCCTCAAAACTTTCAAACAGTTGTATGTTTATTTTAAAAATTGCACCTTGACTTGCTCTAATAACTTTTGGGTCGAATATATCAACGCAAGGTTTAATTATTGCAATGTTATTAATATCTAATCCTAAACAAGTGCGTATAATTGTACCCATGTTGCCCATGTCACTTGGATTGACTAAAACAAGGTGGTTATCATTTTGTATTGAAGAAGAATATTTTTTGAATTCTCCAATAATAAAAACATTTTCTTTTCCTGCAATACTTTCTATAAATTTAGTTCTTTCTAATAACGGAATTTTGTTTTGTTTGCAAAAATCAAATAATTCTTTTACTTTGTCATTAATTTTTATTTTACTACTATAGTAAACACCAACAACGTTTTCTAATTTGTTTGTTAAAAGTTCAAGTGTCGCAAACATTCCTATTGCGAATGATGTGCTTTGTTTTTTATCGTATTTCATAACATTCCCTTATAAATTTACATTATTATTATGAAGTCTGTATTGTTTTATGTCAAATGATTTCAAAGAATAGGTAAATTCTTTTAGTCTTAATTTTTTTGAAAAATTACACGTTTACTTGATGTTTTAAAATTTATATGATAACATAAAAATAAGTTATTCCTTAGGGGGAGTACAAGAAATTGCAACTGCGATGGCGGATAAGGTTTTAGAAGTTAATCCAATGGTTAGTGTTGTTTTTCGATCAAATTCTGTACAAATATAAAATTTCAATTATTTCATAAGTTTATCATAGAAACGAGTATAAAAAAATCGAGCAAAAGCTCGATATTTTTTTGGTGATCCCGACGGGATTCGAACCCATGATACCGCCGTGAAAGGGCGGTGTCTTAACCACTTGACCACGGGACCATCTATGCTGGTAGCGACGGAAAGATTCGAACCTTCGACCTTGCGGGTATGAACCGCACGCTCTAGCCAACTGAGCTACGTCGCCATAAATGGTGATATGTTTCTATAGATTATTGATGTCTGACTAGAGTTCTCAACTTCGAGCCTTAACATTAGTAATCTAAAAATGGTTGCGGGAGAAGGATTTGAACCTTCGACCTTCGGGTTATGAGCCCGACGAGCTTCCTAGCTGCTCTATCCCGCGATATGCGTATGAAACATGGTTATAATAATATAAAATGACACCTTTGTCAACTGTTTTTTCAAAATTTTTGTATTTTTTTTATTTGGTGTAAAAAACAATTTGAAATAATAAAAAATTGGTTTAAAATATAATTGTAGGAGAGTTGAATGGATAGAGTTCTTGAACAAATAAAAGATAAATTTGAGAATGCAACTAAAATAGCACTTTTTACGCATGTAAATTGTGATTGCGACGGCATTGGTTCAATGCTTGGATTATACAGTTATTTAACGGAAAATTGGAAAGACGTAGATATGTTTGTGGATAGTGAAATCCCTGACAGATTTAAATTTTTAAAAAATATTGAAAAAATTAACATTAAAGAAAATCAAATAAAAGACAAATTTTTGAAAGAAGAAAATGTGATTGAAAACACTGTTGATTTTGGAAATTATGATTTACTAATTTCTCTTGACACATCAACTTTGGACAGATTGGGGAAATTTTCCTTGCCTTTTAAGCAACACAACAACACAATAAACATTGACCATCATAAAAGCAATTCTCAGTATGCTGTACTGGATTATGTTGTTGAATATTCCTCAAATGGAGAAGTTCTCTATGAAATACTGAAAGAGTTAGGAGCAAAGATTTCTGAAACAACTGCGACGTGCATTTTTTCTGCAATAAGTTCTGACACAAATCGTTTTTCAAATTCGAATATAACATCAAAGACGCACATGTTTGCAAGTGAATTGATTAATTTAGGCGCTGACCATAATTTGATAAACGTATGTCTTTTTAAGAATAAAACTAAACAACAGCTTAATTTAATTTCCTTTATGGCAAAGAATTTGAAATTTTATAAAGGTGTTTCATACTTTTTTATGCG
Organism: Clostridia bacterium; assembly: GCA_016297845.1. Classification (GTDB taxonomy): domain Bacteria; phylum Bacillota; class Clostridia; order Christensenellales; family UBA1242; genus UMGS687. The sequence continues at coordinate 17,161 of JAEDFV010000007.1, read as the reverse complement.
TTTAAAAGACATAAAAAAACTTGATGTTAAGTCTAGCGATGTGTCAACATTCATGTATATAATTGGAAATGTTTCTGACAGCAAGATAACCTTAACTATTAAGGAACGAGGTGACAACTTGTACAGAATTGGATTTAGGTCAATTGACAACTATGATGTAAATAAAGTTGCATCTATGTTTGGCGGTGGGGGACATCTAAATGCTTCAGGTTGCGAAATAAAAGGTAATTTTAGAAAAGAATTTAAAAAAGTTTTACAAGAATGTGTTCGAGAAATTGTTTCGAAAGACATGAGTTTAAAGAAAGAATAGGAAAATTATGAATGGAATTATTTTGTTGAATAAGCCCGCAGGGTTAAGTTCAAATTCTGCAGTTAATTTAGTTAAGAAATTTATTGGAGCAAAAAAGGCAGGGCATTTAGGAACACTTGATGTTTTGGGTGAAGGTGTTTTGCCGGTTACTCTTGGAAAGGCAACACGACTTTTTGATTTTTTCTTAACTAAAACAAAAACGTATCGTGCAGTGTTTATTTTTGGATTTGAAACTGAGACACTTGATTCAGAAGGAAAAATTTTAAAGCATAACAATTGTGACATTCCTAGGGAAAAAATTGAACAAATTTTAAATAAATTTGTTGGAGAAATGTATCAGCGTCCACCTTTATATTCTGCCCTTAAAGTAAATGGAAAAAATGCATATGAACTTGCTCGAAGTGGAAAAGAAGTTGAACTTAAAGAACGCAAAATAGAAATTTATGAGATAAAACTTCTTGATAACATATCAGATAAAACAAAGAAACAATTAAAAGATAGATTCTTTAAGTTTCACAATGAAAATGAAATTTCAAATCTAGATAATCTTTTTGAAAACAATGTTTATGAATTTGAAATTACTTGTTCTGCTGGCACATACATTAGGAGTTTGTGTAGAGATATTGCAGAAGAAATGTCAACTTATGGTACTATGCTTAGCATAATACGCACAAAATGTGGAAATTTTTCTCTTGATGAATGTTTTACAATTGAGCAGATAAAAAATGGACAGTATAATTTGCTTAGCACATTTGATGTGATTGACTTGCCAGTTGTTGAAGTTTCCAAAGAAGATGGAAAAAAGATTTTAGATGGAAAAATTGTTTCAATTTTTCCAATTCAACAAACAAAATTTAAATTAGTTTGTGATAAATGTTTTCTTGGAATTGCTAACAATTTTTGTGAAGGGAAAATAAAGATAGATACATTTTTAAAGGAGGAATGATGAGCATTAAGTTTGGCCCATCTGGGAACAGCGAAATATTTTATAAAATGGGATATAAAAAAAGTGTTGAGGCGCCAAAATTTTTAAAAAACTTTGGTCTTAATGCCTATGAATATTCTTTTGGACGTGGTTACACAATGGGAAATGAAACTGCGATTTCAATTGGAAATGAGGCAGAAAAGAACGGAATAAGTGTTAGTATTCACGCACCTTATTACATAAATTTTGCGAATGAAAGCGACGAGATGGCGGAAAAATCTTACAATTATATTCTTACAGGTTTAAAACTTTTGAGGCTTATGAAAGGCAATCATCTCGTTTTTCATGTTGCATCTCAAGGAAAGCAGGCACGTGAGAATGCAATAAATTTGACAAGGGAAAGAGTCAGAAAAGTTGTAGAAAAAATATACGAGAATGGATATGATGACATGAATATCTGTCCTGAAACAATGGGAAAACCTATGCAAATTGGGACATATAAGGAAATTATTGACATTTGCGAAATTGATAAAATTCTTGTTCCAACATTTGATTTTGGGCATATTTACTCGCTTAATCTAGGAGAGTTTGGAACCTATGATGATTATAAACAAGTTTTTGAGTATGCAATTTTAAAACTGGGATTTGAAAGAGCGTCAAATTGTCATATTCATTTTTCCAAAATTGAATATGGAAATAAAGGAGAAATCCGCCACCTTAATTTTGAAGATGACGGATTTGGTCCAGATTTTTATCCGCTTGCACAAGTTATTAAAGATATGAATTTAACTCCAACAATAATTTGTGAATCCCATAGCAAGATGGCTGAGGACGCACTTACGATGAAACAAATTTATGAAAATTTAAAATAACACTTTACAATTTGTTTTTTTTATGATAGAGTTGTTAGAGTAAAAAATATTTAAGGAGAAATTATGATTACAGCAGGCGATTTTAGAAAAGGTGTCACATTTGAAATGGACGGAAATATTTACTTGGTTGTTGACTTTTTACATGTTAAACCAGGAAAAGGTTCCCCTTTCGTTAGAGCAAAAATAAAAAACATTATTACAGGACAAGTTCTTGAAAGAACATTTAATCCATCGGATAAATTCCAAGTTGCAGTTATCGAAAGAAAGGAAATGCAATATCTATATAATGAAGGCGAAATTTATTATTTCATGGATATGGAAACTTATGACCAAATCCCTCTCAATAAAAGCCAAGTTGAAGATGCACTCAATTTCATGACAGAAAACATGATGGCAACAATTCAATTCTACAAAGGTTCTCCATTCTCTGTTGAACCACCTATGTTTGTTGAATTGACAATAACAGATTGTGAACCAGGAATTCAAGGTGATACATCTAAAGCAGGGTACAAACCTGCGACACTTGAAACAGGTTATACTCTCAGTGTTCCACTTTTTGTTAATCAAGGTGAAAAAATTAGAGTTGATACAAGAACTGGAACTTACATGGAAAGAATTAAATAAGAAATTTAAATTAAAACAAAAACTTGCGAAAATATATAAAATTCGCAAGTTTTTTTTGTGCTTAGAAAAATATTTTACACTATGAAAGAAAGTGAACTTGCAAAAAATATTTTTTCAAAAATTCTTCCAAAGAATCTTTTTGACAGTATAATTTCAAAGATTAATTATTCTCAACTCAACGAAATTCGTTTGAGATGTGGAAAACCAATAGTAGTTATTCTTGGCACGGAGAGTTATTTTGTCTGTGAAGATGGAATTACAAACAACATTGGACGCGCAATTTTTTGTACCAAGTCAGATATTGATAACATTGTTTTTCGCGCAAGTGAATGTTCAATTTATGCTGTCAATGAACAAATCAAGCAGGGCTTTTTGACTATAGACGGAGGAATTAGGATTGGTATTTCAGGAACAGGCGTTTGCGAAGATGGAAAAATTAAAACAATAAAGAATTACAGTTCGCTTGTCATAAGAATCCCACATAGAATTAGGAATTCAAGTTTATTCAGCCTTAAATTCATTTTGGAAAACGATCATATTAATAACACTTTGATAATCTCTCCGCCAGGTTGCGGAAAGACAACTTTTTTGCGTGATTTTTTATATCAACTTTCCGAACGCAATATTTGTTTGAATGTGCTTCTAGTTGACGAACGCGGAGAAATAGCAGGTAATTGTGATTCAGAAAACTCACTTCTTGAAAGTAATTTTTGCGATGTATTATCCTTTGTTAAAAAATCAGATGGAATTATGTATGGGGTTCGTTCGCTTTCGCCAAATGTTGTTTTATGTGATGAAATTGGAACAAAAGAAGATATTGATGCGATTGAAAACGCATGTTCACTTGGAGTTTCTGTTATTGCGACAGCACATTCTGACAAAATCGAAACACTTAAGAAAAAACCAAATTTTGAACGTATTTTTGATGGCAAACTTTTTTCTAGGTTTATTGTCCTTTCGTCAAAAAATGGATTGGGAACAGTTGATGGGATATATGATGAAAATTTTTTCCCGCTGTATCTTGGAGAGAATAGATGAAATTTATTTTAATGGGTGTTGTTTTAATAGGAATGGCATATCTAGGATTTGGGCTGTCGAAATTTTATAGAAAGCGCAAACGTTTTTTTGAAGATATGGTTTTTTTGTGCGGGAAACTTTGTGTTGATATAAGCTTTTCAAGCAACTCTCTTTCAGCAATAATAACTGCTTCAATGGAAAGCTTTTCAAAAGAATTTAATTCCATGCTAAAAGCATATCTTGATTACCTAAATCAAAACGGAAGTGAACTCTCGACCGAAAGTTTGTTTGGAAAATCAACTTTAATTAAAGATGAGGAAAAATTGTTATTCTTAAATTTTTTTAAAAGTCTTGGGAGACTTGATGCAAGCAATCAAATTCAGGAAATTCAAAACTTTAAAGACAAGTTTTGTGAAATTAAAGCATTGGCAGATGAAGAAAACAAAAAATTTGGGTCTTTATCATTGAAGCTAATGTTGTTGCTTGGAATTTTGGTCGTCATAATTTTGATTTAAAAGGAGAGTGTTATGGGCGTTGAAATAATTTTTAAAATTGCTGCTGTGGGAATTATAACCGCTGTTGTTAATCAAGTTTTGAAGCATTCAAACAAAGAAGAGATTGCAACTTTAACAACTCTTGCAGGCCTTATTGTCGTACTTCTTATGGTTTTAAATTTGATTAATACATTATTTGACACAGTTAGAACAATGTTTAATTTATAACGGAGCGAAATGGATATTTTTAAAATTATAGGAGTTGGAATTATAACGGCAATTACTGCATTGATTGTAAAACAAATCAAGCCGGAAGTTTCTGTTTTAATTACAATTACTGGTGGAATCATAATGATATTAATGCTTGTCGACTCGTTGACAAGTATCTTTGCTGTGTTTAATACGATTGTTGAAAAAAGTGGATTAACTTCTGGGCTTTTTACAACTATTTTGAAAATTATTGGCATTGGATATTTAACCGAATTTTCTGCAAATTTGTGTAAAGATGCTGGCGCAAGTTCAATAGCAGACAAAATTCTTCTCGCAGGAAAAATAATTATACTTGTTTTTGCCTTGCCGATAGTGGGCAATATTATTGAAATTATTTCGGGGTTACTCCCATGAGAAAGATTAATTTTAATAACAAAAAAATTATTTTTACACGTAATGTCTTAATTTTTCTTTGCGTGCTTGTTGTTTTCATTTATCAATTTTTCCCGCCAATTGTGTTATGTGCTGAAGCGGAAGACAGTGAAACTGAATTAATAGAAGATTTGAATGAAACAATAGATTTTCAACTTGAAAATTTGGACTTTGGCGACATAGAAAGAATTGTTGGTGACTTGACCTCTTATGAAACAGAAATATTTGGAAGTTCTTCATTTTCAAATAAAATTGGAAAAATCATAAGTGGGGATTTCTCAAGTGGACAAAAGAATGTGTTCAGTGCGATTGTAAACCTAATCTTTGATGATATTTTGCAGTTTGTTCCGCTTTTAACTTCAATTATTGTTATTGCGATTATTTGTGGGTTTGTTTCAAACTTGCGCAGTGAAAATAATTCAAAGTCTATTGGGGATATAATACATTTTGTTTGCTATGGCGTGATAATTGTCTTGGTTATGACAGGAGTTGTCAGGTTAATTAAAACTGCGTCGAATTCAATTCAGATGATAAAAACCCAAATGGAAGTGGTGTTTCCAATTTTGCTTACGCTCATGACAGCGATTGGAGCAAGTGCTTCGGTTGCTGTATATCAACCCGCTGTTGTGTTTTTGTCTTCATTTGTCATGCAAGTTTTGTCATCTGTTTTAATGCCAATTTTTATATTTATGCTAGTTTTTATAATAGTCTCAAATTTAACGTCTACAGTTAAACTTGATAAATTTACGAAATTTTTTGGGTCTGCTTTCAAGTGGATTTTGGGCACAGTATTTACTGTGTTTATGGCATTTTTGGCGATACAAGGAATAACTGCCAGTTCATATGATGGAGTTTCTATTCGAACAGCTAAATATGCAATTAGGTCATATGTCCCACTTTTGGGTGGTTATCTGTCAGAAGGCTTTGACGTCATTATGGCTTCAAATGTATTGATAAAAAATGCTGTTGGTGCAAGCGGTCTGATTTTGATGTTTTCTTCAATCATTTCACCAGTTATTCAAATAGTTGTGTTTTCTCTTATTCTAAAGTTGGCTTCAGCAATTCTAGAACCTTTAACTGACACAAGAATTTCGGATTTTTTATATTCAGTTGGAAAAACACTTTCACTTTTGGTGACCATAATTGTTGGCATTTCGTTTATGTATCTCATAACAACAGGGCTTATCATGTGCACAGCAAACTATATTTAAAGGAGGAAATATGAATGGAATTTCATCTTGGATAATGGCGATTGTTGGTGTTTCAGTGCTTGGCGTTCTTGTTGACTTGGTTATGCCCAATGGTCAAACAAAAAAATACATTAAAGGAATTTTTGCATTCATTGTTGTTTTGGTTATTATTTCGCCCCTTCCAAATCTTTTGAATAAAAATTTTTCAATAGATGACATTTTTGAAGAAGATGCAATCGTGATTCAAGAAGATTTCGTTTATCAAGTTAACAGAGACAGACTTGAAACTCTTGAAAACATGATTGTTGCGGATTTAAAGGAACAGGGCGTTGGAAATATAACTGTTAATATTAGTGCCAATGTGTTTACAAATAAAATGAAGATTGAAGCAGTTTTTGTCGATTTAAGTCAGGTTGTAATTAATCAAAATTTGGAACATATAGATATTAATGAACTCGTTGCAAAAAGTGTTTTGAAATATGTTTCAATTGACAAAAACAACATTGTCATAAATTAGAACACACTTTTTGTGGGAGGTGAAAATGGAGAATATGGACGAGAAAAAAGAAAAGAAAAAAGGAATTGCAAGCTTTAAATTTTTTCAAAAATTAAAAAGCATTAAACATTTTGAAATTATTATTGCGGTTATTCTTGGCGCAGTTGCACTTTTAATTTATTTCTCTACTTTTAAGTCTACTTCTTCCAAAACTTCCTATGAGTCTACATCAACAACCGAATATGCCACTATGATTGAAAGCAAACTTGAAAACGTAATAAAACAAATTAATGGTGTTGGAAATGTTTCGGTTATGGTAACTCTTGAAAGCGGGCCTCAATACATTTATGCTACAAGTGACGAAGAAAAAATTAACAAAAACGAAGGAAATGGCACCACAACGACATCAACAACAACAACTAAAGAGCCGATAATTGTTTCTAATGACATTGTGGTCGTTCAAGAAATTATGCCAACAATTGGAGGAATTGTTGTTGTTGCAAGCGGAGCAGACAACACAAAAGTTAAACTGGATATCATTAAAGCAATTCAAGCATTGATTGATGTTCCGCAATCAAAGATTGAAGTTTTAAATGGTAAATAATTAAAAGGAGAATGTTATGTTTAGTAAAAAGAAAAAAATAATTATTCTATCTGTCATGGTTGCACTTTTGGTTGTTACGGGATATTTGAATATTGCGCTCAACAATAATGTTTCCCAAACCACAACCACACAAACATCAAATTTGAATTTTTATGATTCTTATCGGTCAGATAGACAAAGTTCACGTGATTCGGAAATTTTATATTGTGAAGGTATCTTGGCGGACTCAACAAGTAGTCAAGAAGCAAAAGATATGGCAGAAAAGAGAAGAGATGAATTGATTGAGGCAATGGAAACGGAACTTTTGATTGAAGGTTTAATAAAAGGTCTAGGCTATGAAGATGTTGTTTTAACTGCTTCAAATGACAATATAAATGTTATTATTAAGGCAAAGCGAGAAGATTTAACAGATTCACAACTTGCAAAAATTGAAACAATAATAAAAGAACAAACAAAGAAACCTTTAACTTGCGTTCGAATAATTCCTTCTGAATGATAAAAAAGAACATTTCAAATGTTCTTTTTTATTTTTAATTTTTTACTTTTAATTTTGAACTTTGTTTTGATTTTTTTGATTTTGGCAAAGAATCAAGACTTTGTTTGAGTGCGTCAAAAAGATTTGTTATTTTTATTTGGGATTTTTCTCTTGGGCGAACAATTTGTTTTCCATTAATTTTTTGCTGTATTGCTTTAACAAGTCTTTCACGATATTCGTCATGATATTTTTCAGGTTTAAATTTTTCGGTCATTGCGTTAATTATTGATTTTGCCATTTTTAGTTCTTTTTCCGCTTTTGACCAATCCATTTTTTCATCATTTTTTGCTGGATTTTCTTGCACTTCTTCAAAGAAAAAAAGAGTGTTTAAAAGCATTTCGCCATTTTTAGCGCGTATGGCAATTAAGGTCTCTTTTGTGCCGAGAACTGTTTTTGCAATTGCAACTTTGTGTTCAAGTTCCATGGCACGTAAAAGAATCTTAAATGCATGATTTGCACCAGTTGGCACGACATAGAAAGGACGGTCAAAATATAACGGGTCTATTTCAGAAATATCAACAAAACATTCTATGTTAATGTTTTCGTCTTTTTTTGTTTTTATTTTTTCGAAATCTTTGTCTTCAAAAATTACATATTTCCCATCTTCATATTCGTAGCCTTTAACAACATCTTCGTTTTTAACTTCACGATTATCACAATCGACGCAAGTTTTTTTATATTTTATTCTGCTCAAACTTTTTTTATCTATCATATTAAAACCAATGTCGTTGTTTTTTATTGATGAATGAAGTTTAATTGGAATGTAGACAAGACCGAAAGATATGCTTCCTTTATATGAATATGCCATTTTTTCTCCTTTTAAATATTTTTTACTTTTTATTTAATTTTATTAATTTCTTTAAAAGAGTTTTTAATTTTAAATTAATATGTTATAATCTAACAGTTTATAGGAGAAATATGAAAAACAAAATACTTGAAATTAAAGAAAATTCACAAAAAGAAATTAAACAAATTGAAAATCTTGAGCAACTAAATTTGTTCCGAATTAAATATACGGGCAAGAGTGGACTTTTGACAGAAGTTATGAGAGGAATGAGAGATGTTCCAAAAGAAGAACGACCTATGCTTGGCTCGCTTGTCAACGAAGTTAGAACTTTTATTGAAAGTGAAATTGAAAATCTTGAAACTAAATTTAACGAAATTGAATTGAATAAAAAACTTGCAAACGAAAAAATAGATATTACAGCACCTTCTAAAAACTCGGAGACAGGAACTTTTCATCCAATTCAAAGAACTTTCAATAAATTGATTGATGCTTGCGTTGAGATGGGCTTTGAAGTTGTAACTGGACCAGAAGTTGAACTTGATAAATATAACTTTGAAATGCTCAATGTTCCAAAAGACCACCCAGCACGTGATATGCAGGACACTTTTTATATAACAGAAGATATTGTCCTTAGAACACACACTTCGCCAGTTCAAGCACGTGTTATGGAAAAACGTCAACCACCTATAAAAATTATAAGTCCTGGAAGAACATATCGTGTTGATAATGATGCAACTCATTCTCCTGTGTTCCACCAAATTGAAGGGCTTGTTGTTGACAAAAATATTAGTTTGCTAGACCTTAAAATGATGTTAACAAAACTTTTAAAAATTCTTTTTGGAGAAAACACAAAGGTTCGTTTCCGACCATCATATTTTCCTTTTACAGAACCTAGTGTCGAAGTTGATGTTTCGTGTCCTAATTGTAATGGGGAAGGATGTAATCTTTGTAAAAAAACAGGCTGGATGGAACTTATGGGGGCAGGAATAGTCAATCCAAAAGTTTTGGAAAATTGCGGAATAGACCCAAAAGAATATTCTGGTTTTGCTTTTGGCCAAGGAATTGACAGATTGACAATGGTTATGGATAAAATTCCTGACATGAGAATGATGTTTGAAAATGATATTAGATTTTTGAAACAAGTTAAATAACTAAGAAGAGGATAATTATGAAACTTTCATTAAATTGGCTTAATGATTTTGTTGATTTAAACGAAATTAAGAAAATAGAGAATATAAATGACAACGGCACTCTCGCTGTTAAACTTGCTGAAAAGTTAACTGGAGTTGGATTTGAAGTTGAAGAAATAATTGAAACTGGAAAGTGCCTTAAAAATGTTGTAGTTGGTAAAATTGTAAAAATAGAACGTCATCAAGATGCTGAAAGACTTTTTGTGTGTCAAGTTAATCTTGGGGATAGGAACGTTCAAATTATAACTTCTGCAACAAATGTTTTTGAAGGGGCAACTGTTCCTGTTGCTCTTGATGGAGCAGACCTTGCAAATGGAATTAAAATAAAAAGTTCAAAAATCCGTGGTGTTGAATCCCAAGGAATGTTTTGCAGTGGTGAAGAACTTGGAATAAATGATGGATTGTATGAAGGGGCAGAAATAAATGGAATTTTGATTTTTAAAGATGAATTTATTCCTGGAACTTTAGTTTCTAAAGCACTTTTTTTAGATGATTATGTTTTAGATGTTTCAATAACAGCAAATCGTCCTGACGCAATGAGTGTGATTGGTTTGGCGAGAGAAATTTGTGCTATATATCGTTTAAAAATTAGAGAACAAGACTTGTCATATAATGTTGGCAGTGAAAAAATTGAAAATATTGTGAATGTTGAAAACAAAGATTTTCAGCTGTGTCCAAGATATATGGCGGGCGCTGTTTCAGAAGTTAAAATTGAAAAAAGCCCACTGGAAATTCGTTCACGACTTTTTGTTGTTGGAGTTCATCCAATTAACAACATTGTTGACATAACAAACTATGTCCTTTTTGAATATGGACAACCAATGCATGCTTTTGATGCCAACAACATTGACGGAAAAAAGATTATTATAAGACGAGCAGAAAAAGGAGAGAAAATTTCTGCTTTGAATGGAAGTACATATGAATTGTCAAACAATAATCTTGTGATTGCTGACGAAAACAAGCCTTTGGTTATCGCGGGAGTTATTGGTGGAACAAATTCATGTATCAATGAAAACACCAAAACTGTTGTGTTTGAATCTGCATCTTTTGAACGTTCGCAAATCAGAAAAACTTCAAGAGGATTTGGAATAAGAACTGATTCGAGTGCACGTTTTGAGAAAGGGATTGACCTTTTGAGTCAAGAACTTGGGCTTAGAAGAGCACTTAATTTAATTGAAAAATTTGGCGCTGGAAAAATTGCAAACGGAATTCTTGATAAAAAAGAAGAGGAAGTTAAAAATCTTGAAGTTTCTGTTTCTAAAAATAAAATTGACAAAATTTTGGGAATTTCATTTGATGAAAAAGACATTGTTGAAATTCTTTCCAGTCTTGGAATTGAGTCTAAAATAAATGGGGACGAAATTTGTCTTTCTATTCCACCTTATCGTTTTGATATAGAAAATGATAATGATGTCGCTGAAGAAATTATAAGAATGTATGGTTATGGTGTCTATGATAACATTTCAAAACCACTTTTTGAAGGCGCAAGTGTGATGGTTGGAAAACATGACCCTATTCTAAAACTTCAACGTGAACTTAAACAAATTTTGATTTGTAAAGGATTTTATGAGATAAATTCATATTCTCTCGTTCCTTCTGAAGCACATATAAAACTTGGACTTGGAAATAGGTCAAATGAAGTTGTTAAAATTAGCAACCCAATAAGTGATGAACTTTCTGTTTTGAGAATTTCAATGGCACACAGCTTACTTTCCAACATTTCATTCAACGTTAAGAGAAATAACAAAGATATTAAAATTTTTGAAAGTGGGAAAACTTTCCATGCAAAATCAGTTCCATTAACTGAACAGCCAACTGAAAGAAATATTCTTGCTTTTGCAAGCATTGACCCAGCGGACGATTTTTATACATTCAAGGGTGTGATAGAAAATTTGCTTGAAAGATATAACCAAAAGTTTATAATCGATTATTCGAAAAAAGCATTTTTACATCCGGGAATAAGTGCAGATTTTACTAATGAAAATGGTGAAGTTGTGGCAAGCTTTGGAAAAGTAAATCCAGTTGTGGCAAAAGAATATGAAATTCCAGAAAACACATATTATGCTGAGGTTGATTGCGATAAACTCTTGGCTTTGCCACTGAAAACTTTCAAAGTAAAGAAGATTTCAAAATTCCCTATTGTTGAGAGAGATTTAGCTATTGTTGTTGATGAGAAGGTAACAGTTGGAAGTTTGGAAGAAATAATAAAACAATGTTGTGGAAAAAATTATAATGACGTGAAACTCTTTGATATTTATAGAAGTGAGCAACTTGGAGATAAAAAGAGTTTGGCGTTTAGAATAAAACTTTTGTCTGATGAAAAAACTTTATCTGAAGAAGATATAAACAAAGTAATCGATAAAATTTTGAGAAGGACAAATGAACTATATGGAGCAGTGTTAAGGTAATGATATTTTTAGACAATGCGAGTACAACTAAAATAAAAAATGAAATAATTAGTGAGATAGAAAAATCTTGCCAATTATTTTTTAATCCATCTGCTGTTTATTCAAAAAGTTTGGAGACAAAAAAGCATGTTTTAAATGCAAAAGAACAAATATGTAATGCTCTCGGCGTCACATATAATGATAACTTGATAATAACAGGAAGTGCAACTGAGGCAAATAATCTTGCAATTATTGGCAGTGCCAGAAAAAAAGACGCTCAATATATATTCAGCCAAGGTGAGCATCCATCAGTATATAATTGCGCTCTAGAACTTAAAAATCGTGGATACAATGTTGTTTTTGCAAAACTTAAACAGAATGGGGAAGTTGATGTTGACGACTTGTCGAAATTGTTGGAAAATGACACTTGTTTTGTTTCAATCATGCATGTGTCAAATGAAACGGGGGCAATTAACGACATTTATAGAATTGTAAAACTTGTTAAGTCTAAACAAAAAGATGCAATTATACATTGTGATGGTGTTCAAGCATTTGGCAAATTTGGAATTAATGTTGCAAATCTTGGAGTTGACATGTACACAATAAGTGCACATAAATTTGGCGGACCTAAAGGAATTGGTGCTTTATATGTAAAAGATATAAAAAAATTAAAACCGATAATTTTTGGCGGGGGACAAGAATTTGGACTTCGTTCAGGAACTGAGAATGTACAATATATTTTGGCTTTTGGGAAACTTTGTGAAAATCTTAATATACAAGAAAATTACAAAAAAGTTGACGAGATGAGAAAATATATAATTGATTTCTTTTCAAACAAAAATGACGTAACAATAAATTCAACGTTAAATGGAAGCCCATATATAACAAGCATTTCGTTCGAAGGTGTTCGTGGCGAAACTTTGGTTCATATGCTAGAAGAAGATGAAATTTATGTTGGGACTGGAAGTGCTTGCTCCAGCAAAAAAGGTGCGCTAAACAGAACTCTTGAAGCTATGGGAAAAACAAAGGTTCAAAACGAAGGTGCAATTAGAATAAGTTTAAGTTCAGAAAATTCGCTTGATGAAATAAAGTTTGCTTGCGAGAAGATTTATGAAAAATTTTTGATTTTAAAGGAAAAATTGAGATAATGGAAAAAGTGATTTTATTAAGATATGGTGAAATACATCTCAAAGGAAAAAACCGAGGTTTTTTTGACAATCAACTGATAAAAAATATAGAAAATGTCACGCGAAAAATTGACAGCAAATGCAAACCTTCAAAGGTTGGAGGAAGATATCTTATCTCTGAATTTAGTGGGGAAAATTTGGAAAGATTAGTTTCCGCTTGCACAAAAATTTTTGGACTTGTATCTCTCTCAATTGCAACGAAAGTTCCTTCTGTTCCAGAGAAAATTATTGAAGTTTTAAACGATATTTTATCTAACGACGAATTTGATTTGCAATTTGCAAAATCTTTCAAAGTTGATGTGAAACGTGCTGATAAAAAATTTCCAATTCAGTCAACAGAATTTGAAAGAGAACTTGGGGGAGTTGTTCTTGATAAGTTCCCTGATTTGAAAGTTAATTTAACAAAACCAGAGAAAACTGTTTTTGTTGACATTCGTGAAAATGGAAGTACTTTTATTTTCGCTGACAAAATAAAATGCTGTGGTGGAATGCCTGTTGGCACAAGTGGTAAAGGTCTTGCTATGCTTTCGGGAGGAATTGATAGCCCAGTTGCTTGTTATATGATGGCAAAAAGGGGAATGAAACTCAGCGCTGTCCATTTTCATTCTTTCCCATATACAAGCGAGCAAGCAAAACAAAAAGTTGTTGACCTTGCAAAATTGCTTGTCCCTTACACTGGTGAACTTGACCTTTATGTTGTTTCGTTTACTAAAATACAGGAAGAAATTCACAAAAAATGTAAAGATGGTTACATGATTACAATAATGAGAAGAATTATGATGAGAATTTGTGAAAAACTCTCTGAAAAACATGGATTCCAAGCAGTCATAACAGGAGAAAATTTGGCACAAGTTGCAAGTCAGACAATTGAAAGTATGACCAGCACTGAAAATGCTCTTGAAAATCTTCCTGTATACAGACCTCTGATAGCATTTGATAAAATCGATATAATAGAAATTGCAAAAAAAATTGGAACTTTTGACACATCAATTTTGCCTTATGAAGATTGTTGCACAGTTTTCCTTCCAAAAAACCCTCTTATAAAACCAAAGATTTCTCTTGTTGAAAAAGAAGAAAGTTATTTGGATATGGAGAATTTGGTGAATGAAGCAGTTGAAAATCTTGAGCTAATACACCTTTCATAATTTCATTCTTGACTTAATATGAATTCTATGTTAAACTTATAACGATTAAGGAGAGAACATATGAAATTTTTTGAGAGAGATAACGATATTGATTTAGGCCAAAGCAAAACAGCGTTATTACTTCAAATGTCAGAAGGTAATGAAGGCACAATGGCACTTTTAGATAGGTTAATCTATAAATCAAATTTAATTAAATTCATCGGTTGTACTCTTATAGATTTAGATGATATGAATATGCGTGGTGACCAAATTTGGGTTGCATTTCATGGATATTGCAAAAACGATATCACAAAATTTTTGAAAGAGGTTGACGCAAGGAGTGAGAAAATGGTCACTTATGTCAACAATTCAATTTCAAAATCTCTTAATTATGGAAGTTGTTATCATAAAGCAGTTTGCAGTGGAGCAAGAGAAGATGGTCGTCAAATTATGCAAATTGCAGAAGTTGAATGGCGTAGAAATCAATTTTTGGAAAAATAAGACAAAAACAGCAAAAAAATGCTGTTTTTTTGTTTTTACAAATTTCTTACAATTTTGCTAAAAAAAGGTTTGAAAATTATAAAAAATAGGTTATCATTATTATGTAAGTTTAATTAAAAACTAATTATAGTTTAAATATATATATTGTTAATACAAAATATTGTCTTTTTTTAAATTTAAGTTTTGGTTAAACTTATAGTTTAATTAATGGAGAATGATTATGACAATTTTATTAGGCGTTTCTTCATTGGTTGCTACGTTTATAGGTTTGGGATGCGGACTTGTAGGAATTGCAAGTGGACTAACAATAACTTATTTAGTTTTTTCAAAAAAAATAGGTAAAACAAAATCGCAGGCAACTAAAATTTTAGAAGAAGCATATGCACAAGCGAAAACTGCAAAGAAGGAAGCTATTTTAGAAGCAAAAGAAGAACTTCACAAACTTCGTTCAGATTTTGACAAAGAAGTGAAAGATAGACGAACTGAAATCCAAAGAAGTGAAGACCGAATTTTACAACGTGAAGATTTCATTGAAAAGAAAGAGTTGTCACTTGATAAAAAACAAGAACAAATTGACATTGTAAAAGAAAAACTTCAACAAAGAGAAGAAGAAATTGAAAAGCTTAAAGAAGATGAAAACAAAATTCTTGAATCAATGCGTCAAGAACTTGAAAAGGTTTCAAGAATGACAAAGGAAGAAGCAAAACAAGCTTTGATTTCATCAATGGTAGATGAAGCAAAAATTGATGCGGCAAAATCTGTTAAAGAAATTGAAGAAAACGCAAGAAATGAAGGGAATAAAAGAGCTCAAGAAATTGTTGCAAACGTAATTCAAAAATGTGCAACAGATATGGTTAGTGAGTTGACAGTTACTACTGTGCCTCTTCCAAATGATGAGCTTAAGGGAAGAATAATTGGCCGTGAAGGAAGAAACATTCGAGCACTTGAATCAGCGACAGGTGTTGACCTTATAGTTGATGACACTCCTGAAACAATAACTGTTTCATGTTTCGACCCAATCCGCAGGGAAGTTGCAAGAGTTGCGCTTGAAAAATTAATCTTAGATGGAAGAATTCATCCAACTAGAATTGAAGAGCTTGTTTCAAAAGCACAGAAAGATATAGACCAAAAAATAAAAGAAGCTGGTGAAAATGCAGCAAATGATGCTGGAATATTTAATTTGCACCCTGAACTTATAAAAGTTCTTGGTCGTCTTAAATATAGAACAAGTTACGGACAAAATTGTTTAAAACACAGTCTTGAAACTTCATATATTGCTGGACTTCTAGCAGCGGAACTTGGTGCTGATGAAAAGGTTGCACGTCGTGGTGGACTTCTTCATGATATAGGAAAAGCACTTGACCATGAAATTGAAGGAACACATGTTCAAATAGGTGTTGACCTTGCAAAGAAATATAAGGAAAGCCCAGCAGTAATCCACTGTATTGAAGCGCATCATTTTAATGTTGAGTTTCAAAGTGTTGAGGCAGTTCTTGTTCAAGTTGCAGATGCAATTTCTAGTTCACGTCCTGGTGCAAGACGAGAAACAATTGAAGCATATGTAAAACGTCTTGAAAAACTTGAAGAAATTGCAAATTCATTTAAAGGTGTTGACAAATCTTATGCTGTTCAAGCGGGAAGAGAAATTAGAATTATTGTTAAACCTGAAGAAATTTCCGATGATATGGCAGTTTTCATGGCAAAAGATATTGCTAAAAAGATTGAAAATGAAATGGAATATCCAGGGCAAATAAAGGTTAATGTCATACGTGAATCACGATTTACAGAAACAGCTAAATAAAAAAGAGATTCAAAATCTCTTTTTTTTATTCGTACTTTGGCCTTGCAATCATCCAAATGATCCATAACCCGCCAGTGCAAAGAATCATCAAGAAATCGACGAAACCACTATACACTCTTCTTGTCTTCACTGTTGCAGTTGATGTTGATGCTGATTGATTAACAATGTTTATTGATTTATCGTTACTGTTCTTGTTTAAGTTTTTTGTTTCAACTCCGCAATGAACACAAACAACTGAGTCGTTATCAATTTCTTTTCCGCATTTGTGACAATACATATTACCTCCTTTTTTATATCAAATAATATTGTAATCTTACAATAGTAAGAAGTCAAGTATTTTTCTTACAATTGTAATAATAATATAAATATGAAGAATAACTTTTCAAGAAATTTGATAATGTTGCGCAAAGAAAAAGGAGTGGGGCAGGTTGAACTTGCAAATGCAATTCACGTCAGTAAAGGAATTGTGAGTTTA